>CALCZU010000012.1 GCA_937903155.1 uncultured Bdellovibrionales bacterium | reverse complement strand
CGATACTAATCGCTAAATTGCTTGCAATCAGAAGATCCATTAAGAACGCAGGCATCGGAAGAATCATGACCACAAGAATTCCAAGCACGCCGATCGCGACCAAAAGGTCCGTCTGCTGCATCAACTTACTCCATGAAAACCGATTATTCATTGAAATCTCCTAAGTTCAAACTTGTCGTCTTTGTTGGGTTAGACCCTTCAAGCGGTAGACGTATGCGAGGACTTCTGAAACCGCTTTATAAAGTTCTCTCGGAATGAAGTGCCCGATTTTAATGCTCTTAAACACAGTTCGTGCGAGAGGTTTGTTTTCCACAATGGGGATTCCATTTTGGCGGGCAATTTCTTTAATTTTATCTGCGACAAAACCCGCCCCTTTAGCGACGATTTTAGGAGCATGCATATTCAAAGGATCGTATTGCAGGGCAACGGCAAGATGCGTGGGGTTGGTGACAATGACCGCTGCCTTTGGAACTTCTTCCATCATACGCTGACTTGCAATGCGTCTTTGAATTCCTTTAATTCTTTGCTTGATGAGCGGATCCCCTTCGCGCATCTTGAACTCTTCTTTTACTTCTTGCTTGGTCATCTTCATTTTCTTTTCAAGCATGTAGCGTTGAAAAAAATAATCGAGACCCGCAATGGCTCCAAAATAAACGACGAAAAAGCTTAAGAGTCTCCCCATCCATTTTCCAAAACTGACAGCGATCTCAGGAACACTCTTATGATATAAGTCGGTGAACTCATACGCGCGACTTTTCAGAAAGAGCCACAAAATCCAACCGGCAACGACCATCTTGATCAACGCTTTGACGGCTTCAATGCTGCCGTTCATGGAAAAGATTCGTTGAAGCCCCGAAACCGGATTAATGCGCTCGAGATTCGGGGCCAAGGGTTCCCAAGAAACCACGAAGCCGACTTGGCAAAGCGTTACAATGAAACCCATGACCGCTGCGGTTAAAACCACAGGAGCACACATCTTCATGAGACTTACGACAATCAGCTGATTCAGTTCTAAAAACTGCGTTTTGTTGAGATCTAATTTGTTTGAGAACTGAAAAAAGATATTTGAAAATTTCTGCCATTCGAGAGAGAGATTTCCGACCCCCATATAGAGCGAAAGACCGACACCTGCAAATAAGGCAATCGAAACCAATTCTCGGCTGAGCGCAACACTGCCCTGCCTTCTGAACTCTTCGCGACGGAATACCGTGGCATTTTCCGTCTTTTCATCACCTTGTGTATCAGCAGCTGCCATTTATAAGGTCCTCAATGCGGTCGTGACGTCCACGCCCATTTGCTCGAGAACATGCGAAAGAAACTCGATGAGTTCGGGAGCTAAAATATAGATTCCTGCAAGACTGAGCATAATCGTGATCGGAAAACTAAAAAGAATCACATTCATCTGTGGAATGAGTCTTGAGAGCACTCCGATCATTAAGTTCGTTAGCAGAATAACCGCAGTGAGCGGAGCCGACAGTGTCACGGCCATCACGAAGAGCTTACTCGTCGTATGCACGATGAGATCGAGAAGCGGTTTATTGCCCACCAGTTCAATCGAAGTATGTTTTGTTAAAATGTAGCTCTTCGCAAAGATTGCCAAAGCCTCATGGTGGAAGTTTCCAATAAAGAAAAGAGCTAATGCAATCCAGGTATGCAGAGGAACAATTAAAGACACATTCGCTTGGTTGACCGGATCTAAAAGTGCAGCCGTTCCTAAACCCATTTGATAACCCAACATTTGAGCCGCAAGAGAGATTGACTCAAAAGTAATATACGCCATAAACCCCATCAAAAGTCCGACACTGGATTCGCGGATGGCAGCTCCCACAAACCCTGAAAAACTCTCATCAAACAAAATCAAATTCGGTTTAATTAATGGATAAAGAGAAAGTGAGAGCGTTAAACAAAATAAAACCTTGAATTGATTCGGAACCGATTTATGAGAGAGCCCTGGAAGCAAAACCAAAAATCCCATCAGACGAAAAAAGATCATCATCACATTTAAGTAAGAGCTTAAGTCTGTGGGATAAAGGGCGTTCATCTTACCATTGTGGGAATATTGACAAAAATTTGAGTCGTAAAATCCATTAAGAGATCGAGCATCCAAGGAGAGAAAAGAAGCAACGCTCCAAGCATTGCCGCGAACTTTGGGACAACCGCCAAAGTCGTCTCACTGATTTGCGTTACCGCTTGAAAGACATTGGTAATCACACCGACTACCAAACCGAACGCTAAAACCGGCAGAGAGACCATCACCGCGACTCTCACGGCCTGACGAACAATATCTAAGACTTGATCAGATTGCATAATAGATCACCCGAAGCTTTTTACTAATGAACCTACGATTAACTGCCAACCATCGACGAGAACAAACAAGATAAGTTTGAACGGAAGAGAAATCACAACCGGCGGTACCATCATCATCCCCATTGCCATCAGCACACTTGCCACCACCATATCGAGAACGAGGAAAGGAATATAAATCATGAACCCAATGAGAAACGCGGTTTTTAGCTCCGAGATCATGAACGCGGGAATCAGAAGATAAGTCGGCACATCGGCACGAGTTTTCGCTTTATCAAGATTTGCCAACTTCACGAAGAGGCTCAAATCTTTATCTCGAGTTTGCTTGAACATAAATTTTCGCACGGTGGTATCGACAACGGTAAGCGCTTGTTCTTGGGAAATCTTACTGTCCAAATAAGGCGAAAGGGCTTCTTCATGCAAAACTTTCCAGGAAGGCGCCATTACAAAAACAGTTAAAAACATCGAGAGCCCGACAATCAATTGATTCGGAGGAAGGACCTGAGTACCCAACGCTTGTCGCAAAAAAGAAAGAACAATGACGATTCGAACAAAGGATGTCGTCATGATGAGTAAAGACGGTGCTAACGACAGAATAGTCATTAGCGCAATGACTTTTAGAACGACCGCAGTCTGCTCCGGCGAAGACGCACCTGCCATATTGAGGCTAATCGGTGGCAATGCCGAACTTTTCTCAGCCGCATTCAAGATCACGCCACCGTGAAGCATCATTTTCGCGAACAGGGATAAAATCATTGGGTTCTTCCGTTCTTTTGCATTTCTTCTTTTACGGCCGCGTTAAAGGACGTTCTTTCAAAACTGCTTTCGTCTAAGTATTGCGCTTGAAGCTTGGGAAGCGTCGAGAGTAAGCTGATTTGATTCGGTGTCACACCGACCAAGACAAATTCTCCGCCCACTTTTAAGAGACTGACTCCCATTTTAGGTCCGTAAGAGCAGTATCCCAGCTGTTCAACGAGGTATTTCCTAGTTCCCTTAAAACCCCCTTTGGTTTTTAGGAAGCGAACTGAGAAGAAAGCGATCACTCCAAACGCAATCAAAGAGATGACCGAAAAAATAATTCCTAAGACTCCGTTTTTTTCAGCCTTTTCGGTTTTTCCTTTAGCAGCAACGCCAAGAGGAATTTGTTCTTCCTTTAACGTATCGACGAGGTTTACTTCCGAATCTAAGTAATTCACTCTGAGCGCGATTCCGTCGGCTGCCGACTCGACTTTCATGCGGTCTTTAATCTTTTCAAGACTCCCATTTAAGATCAAATTCACACGGACCGTTTCTTTATCACTTTGAAAAGCGCTGATTCTCTTTACCAAAGTGTGCGGAGAAGCCATATCGACTTTTCCCTGATAGTGGGGGTCCAATGTCGTGCCTTTGAATTGGATCTCAATCACATTCGCGTTGACGTTGAATTCAGGCTTTTGATTCACGCCTGAAAACGTCAAAAGCGCTTCCTTATCTCCAGTCACTTCGATATTTTTGAGTTGAGATGCAGCGAAACTAGAAACGCTAATGAATGCAATGCACAAGATTAATTTCACGTGATTTATTCTCCCAGATTACGAATACGTTGATGATGACTAACAATATCGGTGAGACGGATTCCGAATTTTTCATTGACGACGATCACTTCGCCTTTAGCGACGACCTTATCGTTGACGAGCACTTCTAAAGGATCTCCTGCCAGTTTCGAGAGTTCAATGACAGATCCTTTATGTAATTTTAGAAGATCTTGAACGAGGATTTTCGTGCGTCCCAACTCGACGCCCACTCTTAAGGGGATATCCAAAATGACGCCTAAAGAGTCTTCTTCATGATTCTGGTTAACAAGTTTCAAATTCGGTTCTGCGGCCGCCGGCGTCGCGGCTGCCGGCTCGGTTGCTGCGGGAGCTTTATTATCATTCGTTTTTACTGGATCCATTTTTTCTACCTTTCCGTGATAGTTTCAATAACCAAACTTCTATTTTTTACTTTCAGGGTCCTTTAACCACTCTTCCGAGAGCTTTACCGCACGGCTTCCGCGGTAGTTTCCCATCATCCCCCGAAGCTTACGAACTCCTTCGACGTAAACTTCTAAAGGAGCGACCGCATCTTGCTCAAGAAGAACCACATCGCCCTTCTTCCAAGCTTGTACTTCGGTTAAATTTTTCTGGGTGTGTCCCAATTCCGCTCGGACATCGAAATCCATCGTCGAGAGTTCACGTTTCCAGTGATCTTTCCATTGTTCTTCATCGGCAGACAATTCGCCTGTGACGTTCACCGAGAGTTTATTTTGAACCGTCTCAAGCGCTCGCAACTGAATAATCAAAACGAAATTTCCAGAGAGGTTTTCAAACTCGACTTCGCAATTCACCACCGCGACCAGTTCCGAGCTATGAACCACACCCACAAAATTTGGGTTTGATTCTTGACGGACATATTCCAATTCCAAGGGATAATTCAGTCTCCAAGACTTTTTAAGATCTTGTTCTGCGAGTTGGGCGATTTTTCGAATGATATTGGTTTCGATGTTTGTAAACTCTTCACGACCGCCAATTTTCGAAAATGGTCTCTCTGTACCGCCGTAGTAGGCATCAACAAGCGCATACGCGAGCTTCGAACTGACCACCATCAACATATACCCTTTGAGCTCACTCATTAAGAAGATATTGATAGACGACGGGAGAAGGATATTAGAGAGGTAATCCCCGAAGCGCATGTAGTCGATATTTGTCGAATTGATCGTTACCGCTTTTTTCAAATCGTTTGATAAGGTCACACGAAAATTACGAGCGAAACGATCGTGAATCCCTTGAAGAGCAACAAATCTCCCTTTAATCACCTTTTCTTGAGACGTCAGATCATAGGAAACATATTTCTTTTCGCCACTGCCAGAACCGGAAGATTGCGAATCCTCCGCTCCTCCCGCGAGGTTGTCCATATCCACGCTGCCGGTGCTAACCGCACTGAGTAACGCATCAATTTCTGATTGTGAAAGTACTTCTGCCATGATGATCCTTTAATTGAAGTGAAACTGAGTAAAATAGATTTCTTTGACTTTACCGGTCGAGAGCAAGTTATTGATGGCTTTTAAGATATCGAGTCTTAAAACTTTCATTCCATTGGCTTCTCGCAATTCTCGGTAAGAGCGGGAACTTAAAAGAACGATAATGGCATCGCGAATCGCAGCTTTTTTACGAGTCACTTCGTCTTCGAGCGAAGCATCAGAGAGTTCAAGTTCCATCTGTGCTTGAAGATACTTCGGACCTTGGTCACTTGTGATATTGACGAGGAAACTTTCCATCGGAAACAAAGTTCCTTGGACGGTCGCCGTCATTTCTTTGCCCATTTCGTGGTGTTTATCTTTTTCTTCATCGTCTGTTTTTTCAACCACGACTGGAGTTTGAGCTCGCACCGTCAAATCTTGAACACGAACCCACATCTTATTTAAGAAAAACCCCATCACGCCCAACATCACGACGTTTAAAGTCACGAGCGTAAAAGTAAAAAGAGGAACAAGATCCTTCTTTACTTTAGGAGCATCCGGCGCCGCATGGGCATCCTTCTTCTCTTCTTTAGCGGCTTCTTCTGGTTTTTTAGCGGCGGCTTCCGTAGACATTAACGGTTCTCCCTTGTAAAAAATAATTTTGTGTTGTGTGCCATCTGTCATGTGCAATAGAAGTGCCATTTTTTTGGCCCCTGCCAAGCACATAGCGCAATGCGGAAATGTCAGAATAGATTAGAGAGTGTCAAAACGGTGGCGGAAGGAAGGGCGATGAGTGCGCCCTCTTTTGGAGCGCGGTGTGGTGGTGGGTGTTCTTTTCGCTAGTCCTCGCCTACGGAGCTTGGGGTTTCGCTTTCGCTCTAGTGGCTTTTACTGGGCTGCGGAATCGCTCAAAGAGCACCCACCACCACACCGCACTCCAAAAGAGGGGTTCTTCGTTTTTTTGCGAATTTTTTTAGACTGAGAAAAAGAAAATAACAGAGAGAGTGATGGGGTTTGCAGTTGGTTTGGAATTCAAGTAGAAGATCGGACTCTCATGGCTGACAAAATTCCTTTGAATGAACATATTGCGTACCTGGATGTTACGGAGAGGATTTTGCTTTCGGATTTTTTGATGCGGGAGTTGAAGTTTTCGGCGGAGAAATTTAAGGAGCTGCTTTTATTAGGGGCGTTGTACGTGAATAAGCAGCGGCAGGGGCGCGATAGTCTTTTGATGCCGGGGGATAACTTGCGAGTGCATTTGTATCCGACTCGCTATCCAATGGAGGGGATTCCTTGGAAGAATCTGATTGTTTTTCAATCGGATGATTTTATTGTTTTGAATAAGCCTGCGAAAATTCCAGTGCCTTCTACGGTGGATAATCTCCATGACAACGTGATGGCGGGCTTATCTGGGGTTTTGAAAATTCCGCTTTTTATTACGCAACGATTGGATCGAGGAACGACTGGCTTGCTCGTCATTGCGAAGAGTAAGAAGTTTCAAGTTGAGTTTAATCACTTGATTCAAGATCATCAGTTGACGAAAAAATATTTGGCTCTGACTCAGGTGCCGATTCCACTTGGGCAGCACGATCATTATTTGAGTGACGCTACGAAAATTCCTAAAACGGTTTTGCCGGAGGCAGCACCAGGATTTAGAAATGCTTCGCTTATTGTTTTAGGTCATAAATCGATTGTCTTAGAAGCTCATGGGCTGACTGAAAACGAAATTCAGCTTCTTACGGGGCGGACTCACCAAATTCGAGCGCAGTTGGCTTATTTAAACGGGCCGATTGTCGGCGACCGAACTTACGGTGGAGAACACATTGGGCCGTATAGTTTTGAATCTTTTGCGCTTCATTCTTACAGTCTTAAGTTTATGGATTTTGAATTTAAAGTGAGTCCGCCTTGGCGGAGTTAAGGGGAAACTATCAAGCGGGCCCTTCCAAGCATTCCTAAAACTTCTATGAGAGAGAGAGAGGGAAATTCTGCTCTTTCCCGAGTTCTTGCAACCTAGCGGGTTGCAAATGCGTTAAAAAATTTCTCATTTCTGGGGAAATCTTTTCTTTTAAAAACGCTCTCCAGTTATCCGCTTTATGAATATCAAAAGGATTCTGCTGATACTCCAAAGCCAACGTTATTTTTCCATCATTGAAGTCGTCAGATTTTCCTTCTAAGTCGATTCCTAAAACGTGCCTATTATGAATCAACCAATTTTTAGCGTGGAAATCAGGAATTCCCAAAACCGTGTAAATAGCCCACAAATCTGCGATCTGCGTGAGAACCTCTGCAGGAATATTTTCAGGCGATTTCATTCCTCCTGCCTTTTTCGTTAATTCATCTAGGTAGTCTTTTCCTGTCTGCATATCAGGATAAAAAGTTGCCAATGAAGCTTTGTGTATTTTAATTTTGCTATATCTGGCACTCATCTCAATTTTCCCAATCGTGTCCTGCAAAACTTTTCCCGAAATCTGGCGAATAAGAGGAGTCTCACAATGAGGGGCGCTTCTTAAAAAGCTCGCTGCAAAAGCCTCAAATGCAGCATCTTTAGATGAAGATTCAAAACGAATAATATACTCGCGTCCATCGTCCAGAGTGAGTTTCAAGGGATTGCCGAGATCAACGGACTTTTGAATCCGACTTGGATCGAAAAGCGCTAGGTGAGATTCTGGAGTTTGCCACCCCGGCTTACTCACAAGTAAATAATATAAACTACAAGGATCAGCATAACTCAAAAAAGAAAATAACGAAAAGACGATCAGAAGAAAAAGTGGCATCAATTTCGATTATAACATCCTTTTTGACACTACAGACATGCCCAAATTTGGCTGAATACACCCTCACTTCGAAAAGCCGACGCACTCAGGTTACGGCACTGCTTTTGTATGATTAAAGGTGCGATGAAGACTGTTTTCACATTGTATACACTGCTTTTTCTTTCCTCGGTAAGCTTCGCTGCGGCTCCGTCGAATTGCACGATCTCGATTTTGAATCAGAAGAAGAATGGTGAGAAATTAAATATTACTTTTCATACTCGGTTAAAAAGCTCTAAAGAATGCAAAAGTCTTGCGAAATTGCATCAGACGAATTTTACGCCCGAAACGATTCAGTCAAAAAAAGTGAGTTTTAGTTGGAATGGAAAATCGCATTCAAAATCTCGGAGCGGAAAGCTTGCGAGGATGGGTCGTAGGCATTCGAAAAAGCATTCTTTTTAAAAAGATCGCTTGGGCGGTCGCATCAGTTTCGAATATTCTTTTTTCAGTCCTGCAAAACGTTTGAGCTGATTCTTCCAAGGGGCCGACCAATTTAAACTTTTGTCCATCAAGCCTTCACAGAGATTCAAGAGTCCCTGAATATCATCCTCGTGGATGAATTCTGGAGCGGGGCCGTCTTTTCCGCGAGAATCTGGTCCGCCTTCCAGCGATTGATTGTGGTAATTACCCAAAGGAACAGAGATTCCGACCGTGGGAAATCCGTGAGCAATCGATACAGACGCCTCGCAAGTTCCGCCATCCATAATTCTTCTTTGGTATTTGCCCTTAAATTTGCGTTCTGCCATTTCCCAAAATACTTTGAGGGCGCCCGCATCAAACGTGGTGTTTCGATCTCCGATTCGTAAAATCGCACCCTTTCCAATGTCCGCTCCGGGAAGCGTTCGGGAGGTTTCAAGGCTGATACAAAGAATGGGACGGTTGGCGTTTTTAAGCCATCCTAAATCAAAATGGTGAATCGCGCCGATATAGCCCACTTCTTCCGCGCGAGTGAGAAGGCCAATCATGGGCTTTCCCTTCATCTTCTTCGCCAATGTTACAATCGAAAACGCGCCGACGAGATCATCTGCGGCTTTCGTGTAGTAAATCTGATTCTCTTTCCAAACATGCGAGCGAAACTGAAAAGCGCCAAAAAGATCTTCTGCTCTCACGGTGTCTTTTTTCGCGACCCCTTTGACTTTAATTTTTAGTTTTGCGATCGCCGATTGGGATTTATTTAATTCTACCGAGAGAATCGTTCCCCGGTCTTCAATTCCATGTCCATTGGAAACGTAGACTTCGGCCCCTTCGAGAAACGCCCGAGGAGATCCGCCGTACCAGGTCGCTTCCAAGACATCCTGACTTGCCCACTTCGTTCCGTGAAAACCTGGGTGATCCAAATGCGCCATAAAAACGCGAACAGGATCTTTCGATTTTTGTTTTACAAGTTTGAGGTACTCTTTTTGATTTTTAACGCCGACAACGATATTTCCCGAGGGATCTTCAAAGTGCGCAATTTTCTGCGCGGTCAGCACTTTAAAAAGATATCCTTTGACCGTTTGTTCACGGAAGGGCGCCGTCGGAATTGCCAGAAGCTCTTCCAAAAATTTTTTATTGAGTTCGCTCATTCTCTGCTATTCGCCTTGTTTTGCAAAATGACTTTAGCGCCCACTTTGATTTTATGTTTGCCCGCGAAATTTCCCTGATTAATCGCTAAAGATGCGTGATCCGTCGTATCAATATAGATTAAAAACGATCCCATCGGAACATCTTCAAACGTTTTTACAAACTTCATTTCGAACGGCTTATCCGCTATTCGCAGTCTGACCGTGTCTCCGAGCGTGTACCCTGCATTTAAAAGGCTCATCACCGAGAGATTACTGACTAGATTTCCGAAAACCCCGTCGACCGCTAAGATTTCGCCAAAAGTACCTTTTTTGCTGGCTTCGCTCTTTTTGGTTTCCATCCGTTCCCATTTTTCTAAGACAGGTCCGACTTTTTTCCAGTCCTCTTTCTTAGAAAGATGAGCGGCTACTTTTGCGTAAACATCCCGACCCGGAAAATTCGATTCGAGATCTTTTTTGACAATCCACTCGCCCTCGACGATTTCACGGACTTCGCTAATCCCTTCACGATCTGCGACTAAGGTAATCAGCCCATCATTGGGTGCCAAAATAAATTGCCCTTTTTTGGTCAGCGCGACGAGTTTCTTTGTCTTTTTACCGCCTGGTTTTTCCACAAGCGCCATGAAGATGGCCCCTTCCGGGTAATACGGAGTTGCCGCTGCCAAATACCGGGAAGCATCTTTTACCGAAAATGCGGGAACCTGATGAGTCAAATCGATGATCTTTGCTTCCGCATTGTAAGAAATCACAACGCCTTTACAAACGCCCACGCTTTCATCCAAGAGACCATAGTCACTCAAAAATACAACCGGCGGCTGAACAATCGCGAGAACTGAAACAGGAATGAAAAAGATTAAACTGAAGATGACCCGTAGCATTGAGGCTGAAATTTATTCGTTACTCGGAGATGTGTCAAATTCTACAAGATGCGCTAAGCTGTCTTAAAAATGTCTACTTCTAAAAAATATTTAGTCGGTTTAACCGGAGGAATCGGCTCTGGAAAATCCACAGTCGCGACCCTCTTTCGAAAACGCGGAATCGACGTCATCGATTTAGATCAAGTCGGCCGCGACATTTATCAAATCATCCCAGGCCTTGTCGAAAACCTAGAAAAAGTAACGGGAATCTCTTTAAGAGGCCCCAACCAAACATTCGACAAGTCCCTCTTGCGCGATTGTATCTTTAAAGACTCTCAAAAGAAAAAAAGTGTCGAACAGCTTCTCCACCCTCTGATCCTCGACGAATTTCAAAAGCGCGCCGCCCTCGCAAAATCTAAAATCGTTATTTGCGAGGCCGCTCTTCTCATTGAAGCCGAGTACTCTAGGTCTTTCCAAGAATTGGTCGTCGTCATGGCCCCTCACGAAGTGCGAACCAAACGCGTCATGGCTCGAGACAAAATCTCTGAAGAGGCCGTTCTGAAGATCATGAAGTCTCAAGTCACTGACGAAACCCGAACTCAAAAAGCCACTCACCTCATCGAAAATAATGGAGATCAAAAAACTTTAGAGACCCAAATTGAAATGCTTGTCGAGCGTTGGAAAACTATTTCTTAGGCGCAAGTCCCGCCGCGAATATCAAATTCTTTAAAAGCATCGCAATCGTCATCGGCCCTACTCCACCGGGCACCGGTGAAATCGCGCGACACTTCGAAGACACACTCTCAAAATCGACATCTCCAACGATCTTATCGTCCACCCGGTGAATTCCGACATCAATGACAACCGCGCCCTCTTTCACCATGGGAGCCGTAATAAATTTTGGTTTTCCAAGAGCCGCAATCAGAATATCGGCTTGTGCTGTTTCTTCGGCTAAATTCTTTGTTTGTGAGTGACACACCGTCACCGTTGCATTTTCTAATAAAAGCAACTGAGTCATGGGCTTTCCCACAATTTCACTTCGTCCCACAACGACGGCCTTCGCACCGACTAAAGGAATCTGATAAAACTTTAAAATCTCAATCACACCTGCGGGAGTACACGGCAAAAACTTCGGTTTTCCAATTGCAAGCAATCCCTGATTGAGTGGATGCAGTCCATCAACATCTTTGTCAGGCAAAATAGATTCAAGAACTTTATATTTATTAATATGCTTCGGAAGTGGCAGCTGAACTAGAATGCCATTCACATCCGCATTTTCATTTAAAGTCTTAATCTGAGTTAGAAGCTGTTCTTCGGTCGTCGCCTCGGGTAGTACGATCGTTTCATGGCGCAGTCCTAGGCTCTCCGATTTTTTACCCTTCATCTTCACATAGGTCTGTGACGCCCCATCGTTACCGACGATAATGAAAACAATCTTTGGAACGAAGGGAAGCAACGAAATATCGAGCAAAAGTTTCGAAAAGAGCGATTCAGCGACTTTTTTTCCTTCAAGGATGAGAGGCGTACCCATAGCAAGGAGTACAATGACTTCAGCCTTTAAATGTGTCAATGGACTTTCCTTTTTGATTGAGCGGAGTTAGAAACAGTTTGGGGGGCCAAAGCTTATCAGGAGGCACCATGTCCGAACCCGTTCAATATGCAGAATCTCATTTCAATGATTTCGTCGAAAAATTAAAAGTACTCGCGCGAATTCCTTCCGTTTCTTTTGACGGTTTTCCACCGGAAGAAGTAAAGCGTTCTGCGAAAGCCGTCGCGGATCTTCTTAAAGAAGAGGGGCTTGAAAATGTCGAAATCTTAGAACTCGAAGGTTGCCACCCTTACGTATACGCTGATTGGTTACACGCGCCGGGCAAGCCAACGCTGCTTCTTTATGCGCATCACGACGTGCAACCTCCCGGCCGCGAAGAAATTTGGAAGAGCCCTCCTTTCGAACCGACCGAGCGAAATGGACGACTCTTCGGACGAGGCACTGCTGACGATAAAGCCGGGATCATCGTGCACACAAGCGCGATTCGCTCCTACTTAAAAACCGTCGGAAAACTCCCCGTCAACGTGAAGGTTCTCATCGAGGGCGAAGAAGAAATCGGATCCGGCCATCTCGAAACTTTTTTAACAAAATATAAAAGTAAGCTCAAAGGGGATGTAATCATCCTCACCGACACAGGAAATTTCGACACCGGGATTCCAACCATCACAACCTCATTACGTGGAATTGCGGCCGTTGAAGTTGAAGTCAAAGTGATGGATCACCCTTTGCACTCTGGGAGTTGGGGCGGACCGGGTCCGGATCCCGTCATTGCACTTTCAAAAATGCTCGCGGCTTTAGTCGATGACGAAGGGAAAATCGCGATCCCAGGAATTTACGATGAAGTGCTTCCGCTCACCAAAGCCGAAGAACAAAGTATCAAACAATTAAATTACACGGACGCGGACTTCAGAAAGCAGGCCGAACTTTGCGAATCGGTGGAAATCATCGGCGGAAAAGCAAATGCGCTTGTGAAGATGTCACGCATTCCTTCGATCTCGGTCAATGCCATCCAGGCCTCTAGCCGAAAATCCACGCCCAACATCATTAACGAGTCCGCATGGTGCAAAGTCGGCATTCGAACGGTGCCTAATATGAATGCTGAAAAAACTTTGAAGCAATTGCAAGACTTCTTACTCTCGCACGCGCCTTGGGGAGTCGAAGTAAAATTTTCTCCCGATCAAACTGCCCCTTGGTGGGTCACAAATCCAGAAGGACCGGCGTTTCAAAAAGCTCACGACGCTCTGACAAAGGCTTTCGGAAGAGAATGTGTGTATCTCGGACAAGGCGGATCGATTCCATTTGTCGGACCTTTTGCAGAAGTTTTAGGTGGCGCTCCGGCGCTCCTCATCGGAGTCGAGGATCCTTACACAAATGCACATTCCGAGAACGAGAGTCTTCACTTAGGAGATCTAAAAAAGTCTATTGTAGCGGCTATTTATCTTTATGAATCGCTTGCAACGACCTAAATCTCGATTTTTTTTTCAAATGTATTTTTACAGCTTTGACCCGAAAATCTGCACATGCTATCCCTGAAGAATGGTAGGGACGGAACTCGGAAACGGGTAATTTTATTTAGGTTTTAAAGCATGCTCTAGTATTCTAGTAGCAATAGCTATCACAGTAGTCGTACGCGGGTTGGTAAGACATGTAGCTATAGTTTGCCCAGAAGTAACTCGCATCGCAGCTTGGATCGAGATAAGTATTCTGGTTCATCCAATAGTAAACATTCTGATCAAAATACTGGTACACGGGGTAGTACTGTTGTGGGAAATACTCGGGGCAATAATCAAACCAGAAACGGTTGAAATCGTATCTGTTGTAACCTCTTTGCTGAGCGTATCCCTGCCATCCAGCCCAAACATTAATCCAAATATTCACTGTCTGTGGCTGTTGCTGAAAGTATTGATACATCGGCAACCAAGGATAAAACTGATTCGGCATTTGCGCCGGCATGTTCGGAACGAAGTAAGGATTTCCGTTCGTAGGATATCCTTGTCCGCCACCAACCATTGGGGGAGGCGCTTGAGGAACGGTTTGCTGAGGATAAGTAGGCGTATAGTTTCCGACAGGACGGACCGCCTCATTTTTTCCACAGGCCGCAAAAAACAACATCGATATAATTAAAATCCATTTCATAATACGTTCACCTCGCTAACACACACGTCAGCTCAAATAGATATTATGCAAACCGTGCCAACTTCGCTCAGGCATTGCATACAAAATGTCTACAGGAATGGAGGCGTTCGCGGGGTGAGCACAGGTGACATTTTTTTTCCTAATATCGGTACTCAGCACCCAGAATAAACGTATTGCGAGAGTCATTGGAAAGCGGAGTGAGCGCATCGCTAGGCGCCCAGCGCCTTTGCCCGAGAAGGCTTTCTGGAGAGAGAGTTCCATTGGGAGAATAGCGAAAATACGCATTTCCTCTCTCAAATAAAAGGCGAGCTCCCACTCCCCAGCCATTTTTGGGGGCAAGTTCGGCAGCCATTCGAGTTTGAATTTTTTCGTTGAAGAGAAAATCCACTTCACTCGACAGAGATTCGAGTCGTCCTCGGTTGCCAGAGCATTTGAGATAGCCGCGATTAAACTTCGATTGCAGATTCCAGTTTTCTTGGTCAAATTGGATTTCGACCTCACATTTACCCGTTAAAATGCTGCAACATCCTCGAGTCCGACCATTGACGCTTTCACAGGCGGCACTCCAACCCGCGCCTACGGCAGTGACATTCACCAAAGAGTCGACTTTCTTGCTGTCTGGCTGCCGATGAGCTGTGAGTGCAGCTTGGAGTTTTGTTTCTCCAAAAATTCTATCAAATGCACCTTCTAAAGTTTCGCCTTTGACGTTGGATTGAAAGGCAATCCAATCGCCTCGATGTTCCGGATCCCAATAGTAGAATTCAGTAAGATCCGAATTTTTACGGCAATAAAAAGTGCTCTTATCGCCGATTTTATTCTTAAACACGAAATCATAGCCTTGCTTGGGAGCTAAGGAACTGTACCGACACTCTACAAGCGAACTCTCATCGGCATAGAGGTAGGTCCCTTCATGAAGTTTGCGGTAATCCGTTCGAAGACTGCAAAACGTGAAAGGTTCAGAGGCTTGGCTCGCATGCTCAAAAGATTCAGCCCTGACGGCTTTGCAACCCCAATCGAGAAACGATTTTGAGGTTCCCGAGACAGAAACGATCGACGCTTCTTTCCGCGAGGCCTGGATAATTTCGTAGCCCTTTTCCCCAGGGCAATTCACTCGAACCCCCTGACGAACAAACGCGACTCCCTCTTCGACAGGCCTTTCAGGAACCTCTATGGGAATCACTGCGTGAGCCGGTTCGATCCCCGAAGGATTTTCCGAGTGGGTCAAAGGTTCCGCCATCAAAAAACCGGTCCCAAAAGCCCAGAGATAAAAGAAGTATTTTTTAACCTTCACAGGCACTTACCGGTGCAAAAGAGCCGCCAAAAAAATTCCCCAAGACCGAGTGAAATCCTTGATGAATCTGGTATCCAAATAGGCTAAAACGTCATTACTTTTGTCGACCGAATAGGAAATTCGCGGATTTTAGGGAGGTTCATGCGGCGTCGATTTCTTATCTTATCCTGGTGTATTCTGGTGGGATTCATATCCCCCGGCTTGCATGCGGACGAACTTGAAATCATTCGCGCACGTATCACCGAGCGCCTTAAATCCGATCCGGTTCTTGGAAAAACTCTCGAAAAACTTTTAGACCCCGAAACTAAGAGTGGAGAAGGTCCTTTGGTTCTCTCAGGCCCTCCCCTTCTGCAAATTTTTTCGGAAGCGAGACAAGAGCGAGTCACGCTCAAACCGCTTCCCTTCAATCGAGCTAATGAAGTTCAGGTTTATTACTCCGGCAAAGGCAAAGCCCATCTCATTCCCCACGGACATCACAGAGTCCTCGAACTTCCCGTACACGTCGAGGATGATTTAGAATACCCACTCAAATTTTCGCCGCCTTATAGTTTTTCGCTCCGTACGCACATCGATCCCGAAACGTTTGATGCGGATTGGATCGTCGATTTTGGCGAAGGCTTCTTAGCGATGATTAAAAATCTTCCGTACCAGTATTCTTTAGAAGACGACCTCCGATCTCATCTGGATTCACTGGCGACCCTTGCGCCCGAAGTCCGTAGAAGTGCTCATCACGCATACCGGTTGCAAGCCGTTAAGTTTGCGATTCTCCTGCACGCGCAGGGTCTCGGACCCTCTAGAGAAGAAATTGAAACGTTCTTAAATAAGGAAAAGTCGGGCGGAAAGCTTCGAAAAGAACTGCATTTGGAATTTATAGATTTGATGGCGGTCGCCCCCAATCCGATCGATCTTTATACAGTTTTAAAAGGACTCGATCTAACCATGAGAGAAGAGTCTCAGATCCCTGCCCCTTACCGATTGGCGCGCACCCAGTCGCAGATGAAAGCCGTCTTGCCCGACCAGGTCGGACAAAATTCACCTGAAAATACCTCCTACTGGTTGGAAGAAAAAAAAGGGGTGCTCGTTCAACGAAACGGTCTTGAAAATCCATTCATTCCCTATATCGGAAGACCTCTTTGGCAGATTCCAGCTGAGGTTCTTCAAACCGTGGGACTGACTCCCGATGGAATTGTCTACTTAAAGGCAGCTAACGAAACTTCAAGAGAGCGCCTTTTAAAAGGAGAGACTCTGATTGGCACTTCAAAAACGGAGTATCCGAACGGACTCGAAGTGAATCCTTCGCTGCTTTCAGACCCAGATCACCCTTTTATTTTAGAAGCGAAGATTCCAGAGGCAGTTTTGGGAAAAGATATCGACATTCTTTTCGACATTCGACGAAAATCCTCTAAAGCGACGGCGCACCTTACGATTCTCAATTCCCACGTCCTTAAATTTTCTGAAACCTACACCGAGCAGAACTTTTATCTCGCGGCTGCAAACAGTTTGAAGCAAGATTACGTTCGCACAGCCATTCACATTCTTCACAGCCTGCCACAACTCAATCCGAATGAGCTTGTAAGACACTTCAAAGGAGTTCCTGTCTCGCTGCCAATGGCTTACTACTTAACTCAGCGGCTTCAACGTCAAGGAAATGAACAACCGACTATCGAATTGAAAAGATGGCTTGAGCTAATAAAAAATCGGCCCGAGCATTTAACTTTCAACGAGATTTCGGATCTGCGTTTTGCCGCTTCAAAACTGAAGCTCGAAGACGAAACCTTGAGAGATTTAGATTCTCCCGGCTCTCAAAAAACGCCTGAGATTGAGAAGCTTATCAATGAAACTGTTCTGAAAACCTGGAGCTATTTAGGGATCACCGAAAGCGAAGATCTCGAAGCTTATTACAAGTCCCTTGAGGCCGCGCAGGAGTTCTTACATAGCCGTCTTCAAGAAGAGACAACTCATCAGGCGAAAATTTCTCCACTTGAAAACTTGAAAGCCTTTGTCAGAATCGCTGAGAAATTGGCCCACGTTCGGCAAGAAACGGTCACCACATCAAACCTTTTACAGACTCTCAGTGTAGACAATGCAGACGCAGAGGCCGTTGAAATTATTTTTGGGGAACCTGATTTGCCTTACCCCACCCGGATGGAAAATAAAAAAGCACGGTATTTTCAAACGCAGTTTAAAGAAATTTTTCTCAAATACCTCGAGAATACGAGAGAAAATCTTATTATAAGCCTTAAACATTATTCAGCGGATGAAATGGTTCGAGAGATTAACCAAAATTCGTTTGTTACCAAAGTTGCGTTTAGCCCCATCTCTTTTGACCTTTTAAGCGACTTTAACCAATGGCATCGCTTCGTTGAGAACGAGCCTAAATTATTGGCACGTCTCGAAAAGACCCGTGACTTATTTGAGTTAGTAGATCAAGTGCGAGAGACTCTTGAAATCGGAAAGATTCCCAAACAGGGCAAATCCCATTTTCCGGGCAACTCGCTCATCGCGCAAATTCGGGACCAACTCAGACTCGTCACGGACTTAAGGCACACCGTCTGTTTCGGAGAGTCGTGCCGAACCGAACGGATTCCGGAAGAAAAATTCCGCGCACGTCTCCCGAAGAGTTCACTCATTGGGCGGTTTCTAGCACATGGGCTGTTTTTGTTTACAAAAGATAAAGTCGCTCGAGGCGAGCCGTCACCCTATCTCAATATTCATTTCTTATCAGACGATGTCCGAGCAAGTTTAGCGCCGGAACTGAAAACCCGAGGCATGTCGGAGAGCTTGAAGTGTGGGACATGGATGACAGTCTTAGTAAAACCAAGGAGCTAGGCCGCGTTTTCGGAAGACTTAACCCTAAAATCAAATTCTTTCGTTAGACAATCCCCAATTTTTGGAAAGGAAGCAAAGGACGGCGTAAAGTGTTTCGCTCTTTCAAGTGCAGATTCGAGTGCGTTCACATCCATACAGAGTAAAGCCATTTTAAGTTCGTCCCACTTCTGCGCGAGTTCAACCTGTCCATCGTTTGATTCACCGTAACGAGTCTGTTTAGGGATCACGATAATTTTTTTGCGAAGTTTATAGAGCATCGAAAGCATCCCCGTACCCGCGTGAGAAATCACGAGCTCCGAATCTCTCATAAACTTTTGAAGTTCATCGGGAGGAACCGTTTTGACATGTTTAAATTGAGGGATGTAAGTCCCCATTCCGATTTGCCCGAAAAACTCGTATTTCTCTCTCAAACGGTCGCACGCTTCGATAAGCGGATCGAAATGCCCCGTTGAAACCGTCACAAAAATCATAACACCCACCCTTCGTAGCGAGCCTTTGGCCCAAATTGAGTGAGAAGTTCTTTCCATTGAACAAAAACCACTTCACAAATTGGATATAAGAGCTTTCCCGTAATCGATTTATTTCTGACCTGGTTCATGCATTCGACATGATAAATTTTGGCCCCTAAAAGTTTAGAGAAGTAGCAAAAGAAAACGACGTTACTTGCTCCTAACGATATCACTCGCTGAGGACGAATCTTCAAAGCCAAAAAGGCGCTGACAAAAAAGTGGTAGATAAATCCTATCGGATTAAATAGCCGCAACTTTCCTATCCATGAAAAAAGATAGGGTACGGAATAAATTTTGGAGCCTGTTTTAGACAAGACCGAAATATCGGGACCGAAAGTCGTCACAATTTCTTCGGGTTGAGAACCAATCTGTTCGACTAGCATGAGTGCGTTATGTAAATGGCCACCTCGGTCGGTGACAAGCGTGTATTGGGAGGGCATCTGTGTATTTTACCAAGAGAGCGCCCAGAAACAAAAAGCGGTGAGTTATCTTTAGAGAAGCGGCTTTTCGTAGTTGTAGTTCGGATTTCGAACAAAGCCTTCGTGCCTAAAAAACGCCTGAGCAGCGTCGTGATAGTGCTCTGTCTGCGCCCAAATCGTTTTAGCTCCCCAGTCCTTCGCAATTTCGATGATTTCAGGCATGACTTTTTTGCCAATGCCATGCCGACGGGCTTTTTCCTCGACGAAGAGTTCATCGATAAAAATCGTGAGACCGCCTTTTTTCACAGAGTGGTACTTCGTTAAAATGACATACCCCACCCGCTCGCCATTCAACTGGATGAAGAACGGGGTCGCCAGAGATTCATTCGTCATGAGACTGCTCACTCCGGCTTCGATATTTTTCGTCGCACCGCTTTTCGAATCAAACGTATAAAGCTTCTGCACATATTCTTTCAGGGTGGCAGTTTCAGATGAGTCAACTCGAACCAATTTTATTTCCTGCTTCATGCCCCCATCATAATTGTAGGGCCGAATAAAATCCAGCGAGATTCAGTTTCTTTTAATTGCAAGTCGAGATTACAATAATAGGATGAACCCCATTCGACTCATTCGGTCTGTCTTAGCAATTCTCTGTTTAGGTTTCTTATTAATGACCCCGCTGCGATCTCTCCACGCGGAACACTGCAGCGGAGAAACGTTTAGCAATCCCACTTGCGATGCGAAATGTCCCATTCGAGAGTGCCAAGACGTTTCATTTTCTCAAGATGCGACGTCATTCCAGTGTTGTGTCGGAAATGAAGTGCCTTCGCAAACAAGCTACTGGCCTATCGTTGCAGGGATTTTAGTTTTAATCGTAGGCATCGTCGTCTACTTAACGAAGTTCAAACGCAAAACCAAAATTGACGATCCGAACAATTCAAAGTAAATTTCCTCGTAAACTTTTTTACGAGGCAAAAATGAAAACTCTTCTTTTCTTAAGTTTGGTTCTTCCCGTCGCTCTTTTGGCAAAAAAGACACCAGATTCCATCGAGCAAAAATTAGAATATGTGACTAAAGTCGATCAAGCGTTAGAGGCCTCAAAAAAAGAAACGGACGACTTAAAAGCCAGAATTCGCTTTGCGCCCCATAAAAATCATCGAAAAATCGAATACCTCATCGACAAACTCAAAAAAGAGCAAAAGGAAGCCGAGCCACTCTTAGAACAGCTGCGAATCGCTCGCGAAGACGAATGGTCCTCTTTTAAACCCAAGCTCGATTCCATCTTAAAAGATATGAGCAAGGATGAAAAAGAAGCCGAATCGCTTCAAAAATAAAGTCTACTTCACGAGTAAGTAGGGCAGACAATCTTGAAATTTCGAAATCTTAACGATTTTCAAACCCTTCATCACGTCTTTTTCAATTTCTCGTAAATTCTTTTCGTTTGCCTTTGGAATGAGAACCGTTTTGAGATGCGACCTTTTTGCCGCTAAAAGTTTTTCTTTGATTCCACCCACGGGCAAGACCTTTCCAGTCAAACTCAGCTCTCCGGTCATCGCGACTTCAGGGTTGAGTGGCTTATCCATAATGAGCGAATACAAACTCGCAGCCATCGTCACACCGGCAGAAGGCCCGTCTTTCGGCGTCGCGCCACTCGGTACATGAAGATGAAAACTTCTCTTATCAAAAAAGTTTTTATCCAGCTTCGCTTTCTTTTGAATGAAATCTCTCATGAACGTGTAAGCAATCGTTGCAGACTCTTGCATCACATCGCCTAACTGTCCTGTCAGGGTAAAGCCGGCGCGACCAAGAACACTTCTCGATTCGATGTACAAAACTTCTCCACCAAATGAGGTCCAAGCGAGTCCTGTCGCGACCCCACTCGTAGTCCTATCGGGTTCAGTCTCAGGAGAAAATATCGGCACGCCTAAGTACTTTTCCAAAGACTTCTCATCGCTGATAACGACCTGCTGAGTTTTTCCGAGAGCAACTTTCAACGCAATCTTCCGACAAATGCGAGCGATTTTCTTTTCTAGGTTTCTCACACCTGCTTCGCGCGCGTAGAGCTCAATCAAGAGTTTCAACGCCTGATCGGTCATTTTAAAATACTCCCGAGAAATAGCATTTTTTCTCAGCTGTTTCGGAATCAAATACTGTTTTGCGATCTGGATTTTTTCGTGATCCGTATAGCCATGGAGAAAAATCACTTCCATTCGGTCTAAAAGTGGCCCCGGAATCGAATCCAAACTATTCGCCGTCGTGATAAAAAAGATTTCAGAACAATCAAAAGGCAAATCCAAGTAATTATCCATGAACTCTTGGTTCTGTTCCGGATCGAGGAGTTCCAGCATACTCGAAGCCGGATCGCCGTGATGAGAGTAATGTCCCATTTTATCGATTTCATCGATTAGAAAGACTGGGTTTTGGGTTCCGACGCGTTTCAGCCCCTGAATTATTTTTCCCGGCATCGATCCTACATAAGTCCGTCGATGGCCCTTAATTTCGGATTCATCGCGCATTCCGCCGACACTGACTCGAAAAAATTTCCGCCCTAACGTGCGAGCAATCGATTTTCCTAAACTCGTCTTTCCTGTTCCCGGAGGTCCCACCAAACAAAGAATACTTCCCTGATTATTTGCTTTTAATTTTTGAACCGCGAGGAATTCTAGGATCCGCTCCTTGACGTCTTTTAAGCCGTGATGGTCTTTGTCCAGCACACTTTGTGCGTGTTTCAAATTCAAATTATCCTGGGTACGAATCCCCCAAGGAAGAGACGTTGCCCAATCAAGATAATTAATCGCAACCGAATACTCGGCCGATTGCTCGTGCAGGTTAGAAACTTTTTCGAATTCTTCATCTAAACGTTCTTGAACGCCCTTGGTGAGAACTTTTTCTTTTAGACGTTCTTTAAATTTGTCTTGAATCTTCTTCCGATGCGCATCTCCGCGGCCTAACTCTTTTTGAATCTCTTTTAATTGCTCCTGCAAATAAAATTCTCTTTGAGCGCTTCCGATCCGCTGGTTCACTTCTTCGACAATTTTTTTCTGAACGGATTGAACATCGAGCTCTTTTTTGAGAAGAATGAGAAGCGTCTGCAAGCGCGACTTCACCTTTTTCAGAGATAGAAAATCCTGATAATCCTTAACATCTCGAACCAAAACGGAGGCCATAAAATCCGCGAGTTTTCCAGGCCCGTCGATATTTACCAGCGCGACTTTCACTTCTTCAGAGATGAGGGGATTGTCTTTTGAAATCGTTTTGAACTGCTGAAGCGAAGTTCGAAGCAAAGCTTCCACTTCAATATTTTTTTCGGTCTCTTCGTAAAGATATTCAACCGCGGCAATTTGGTAAGGACTTTCGGAAATGACA
Organism: uncultured Bdellovibrionales bacterium; assembly: GCA_937903155.1. Lineage (GTDB taxonomy): Bacteria > Bdellovibrionota > FAC87 > UBA2466 > UBA2466 > CALCZU01. The sequence continues at coordinate 41,837 of CALCZU010000012.1, read as the reverse complement.
GATTTAATTCGAAAACGTTCAACACCGGTCACTAAAACACTAATCTGGTTATCCGGAAGATTTACTTTTTTCAAAATTTTCGCAGCGACACCATAAGTATGAAAAGGAAGGTCTTCTTCGCCCTTCTTACTCTCTTTGGGCAAGACAATGCCAAGCACTCCCTGGCCCTTCATTACAAACTCAATGGTCTTAGTCAGCTTGCCTTCAGGCAAGATCAATGGAATCACCATCCCCGGAAAAAGTGTGGAGTGAGGGGTTGGAACCAAAGGCAGGTTCGCAGGAAGGGTATCTGAGACCGTTACCAGGTCTGTTCCCTTACGAGGAGCTATCTTCTCTTTTTTAACGGTTCGAACGACATTTTTGGCAAGACGCTTCTCTAACTTTTCATCTAACATTTAGGTAATTTAGGCTCGAGTTGCAAAGAGTCAACCGTAGGAAACGAAAAAGGGAGTACCGCGAGGCCGTCGCGAGACTCCCAAAAATTTTATATGATGTAAAAACAGCTACTTAGCTTATTTCACTTCTTTAGGAAAAGGCGCCACTTCGACTTTTGTTTCATCGGGAGTGCTGCAAGCGTTGACGATACTCGCCAGGCGCTTGTTCAAATCGGTTTCTGGCTTTGCGACTTCTTTTTTCTCAATCGCAGGAGCCGCATTATGTTTTCCTTCTTCTTTTTTCGCTTCAGCAGCGTGAGAAGAAATTCCGATAAATCCTAAAGCTAAAACAACAACGAACCACTTCATACTCTCTCCTAATCAAATTCTTAAATTCCGGCAGACCATAGGACTGCACTCTTCTCTACTGTGCAATCGAAGTGCCACCGAACTCAGCGGGGAGTACACTGACTGACTACGGAAAGCCTAGGCAGGGAATTTAGTTTTTAGGTGTTGCGCTGGATCCTGTGCAACGATTTTCTGTGCTTAAAGATTGGGTTTTTTGCCGAAAAACGTCACGTATGAAGGGAATAAGGAGTAAGGGATTTGGGGATTAATCCTTAACTGGAGATTCGGTGCTTGCTTGACCGATTTGGTGCGGGCGCGTAGCCTTACGGCCTAAGAATTTAACCAGAGAGGATATTTTATGAATTTAGTTTCACTCGTACAAAAACCCGCCCCAGATTTTAAAGGCGAAGCCCTTGTCGGAGAAGATTTTAAACCGGTTCAACTTTCAGACTATAAAGGCAAATGGGTGTGTTTATTTTTCTATCCATTAGATTTCACTTTTGTATGTCCAACAGAAATCGTTGCATTTGATGCCGCCTACAAACAATTCAAAGATGCAAACTGCGAAATCGTTGGTTGTTCGGTCGACAGCAAATTCTCTCACTTGGCATGGGCGAAAACCCCACGCAAAGACGGTGGAATCGGCAAACTTCAATTCCCACTTTTCGCAGACATCAATAAAAAAGTCGGGTCTGACTACGGCGTTCTCTTAGAAGCCGGAATTACTCTTCGCGGATTATTCTTGATCAATCCTCAAGGGATCGTTCAGTATCAACTCGTCCACGATTTAGGAATCGGAAGAAACACAGACGAAGTCTTGCGCGTGTTGAAAGCGCTCCAAGAAGTCGCAAAGACCGGCGAAGTTTGCCCCGCAAACTGGAACCCCGGTAAAAAAACCATGAAGCCCGATCCTACAAAATCCAAAGAATATTTCGAAACGATGTAATCGTTCGAAATATTTTTCTATTTGTAAAAAAGCCTGGAGAAAAAAATCTCCGGGCTTTTTTATTTCTAATTACACACGCAATTCAATCCCATTCGCCGTCGCTTCGACCAGTAGCCGCGCTGCATCTTGCCAACCTTATCGATTGCATCAACGATGCACTCGAATGGTTTATCCCGGGGGGGAATATGAAATCACTTCTAATCGTTAGCTTATTCACCACACTGCTCTTTGCAGGAGAGCTTCCTAAGGGTTGCGAATACGACAAGGAATGCTTTTTTGATTTGCCGGGGATGGTTTGTGCCGACGGCACTCCTTCTTACTTCTCTCTAACTCCTCGCAAAAATGCGAAAAACCTTCTCGTCTACCTGCAAGGAGGTGGAGGTTGCTGGAACAAGATGACTTGTGAAAACGGAATGGCGCGACCACTCACTCGCATCGTGACAGCCACAAATTGGGAAAACGGAATTGGCATTTTCAATCGCAACGAACCTAAAAATCCTTTTCGCGAAGATTACGATCTTGTCAGCGTTCCTTACTGCACGGGCGATGCCTTTGCTGGAAGCCGCACGACGAATTATGGGACGACCGAAGCCCCATACATCATTCGCCACCAAGGTTTTGGAAACGTGACCGCCGTTTTAAAACAACTTCAGGCGTTTTACCCGACACCCGACAAAGTGGTTCTCTTAGGTCAGAGCGCGGGCGGAATGGGGACTCTCATCCACGCAAAATCCATTGATACGTTCTTCCCATCAGCGAAAAAATATGTTCTCGATGACTCGGGCGTTCCGTTAGCACCCCCGATTATTCCCGACAGACGTTACGCGGACCTTGTTCAAAACTGGGGAATTGACGTAAATTTTCCTGCTGGAAAAATGCCAGAACTCAAAGATTATAATTTCAAAAGCCTCATCGAATCCAATCTTCGGGCACTTCCAAAAGTCCGATTCGGACTCATCGGATCTTACACCGACTATATTATGACGGTTTTCTCACTCACGCTCGGCGCCCCCAATGCGTTTACGGCAGTTCGAAACACTTTATTGCAAACAGCAAAAGATCTCATCGGAGATTCTCCTTCCGCTAAGGTCTATTATTTAGTGAGTTCAGAGCACGTCTTTACCAATCAGGACATTGGAAAGATTAGCTCGAGCAATGAAATCTTAGGGGATTGGATGACGAGTATGGTGAATGACGAAGCTCGCTGGACAAATATCCGTCCCGATCTGAATCGCCAGGTCGCACCTGTGAACCCAAAAGACTTTTACAAAAGTATGGGCCGACGTTACGACCTAGATTCGCTTCAAAATCTTGAATAAAGCGTTTAGCGTTTTTTCCAACCGGGACCGCCGCCTTTTTCAAGGTTACGGACGTATTCCATAAAATTATCTTGGCCACCCATCGAGGCGTTCGCATAACCCTGCGGACGACGATTCTGCTGGTGATTTCGGTTGTCGCGATTATTGTTATTGTTGTGTCTTTGATCGCGATTTTGGTTGTTGTTATTATTGTGTCGCGGTTGGTGATTCGAATTCGAATAATTTTGAGCCGGACGCGATTCTCCGCTCCTTTTGCTTTCGAATCTTTTTTCGACAGAACTTGCAAGAATCTCAGACACCAACTTTTCTAACGCGACTTTTTCTTGTCGAGAAAGCACATCCAATTTTCGAAACAAACCTTGGGAGACCGGAATTTCTAAAACTTCGGGATATTTTTTTGCTTGAATGGGCTCAGGCAGATTTCCCCCATTTTTCTTCACGGTGATCATTTCCGTTTCAAGTTTATCTTGAAGTTCGAGTAAAACATTTGCACGGTTAGGGCCTGTGACGGTGACTTCCGGAAATTCAAGAATGCTTGCGACGTACTGTCCTGCAGCTTTATCAAAATGAAGAGAGAGAGAGTACTCCTCGCCTGGTTCGGCGTGCACCGAGGAACGTTGGGGCGCGCGTAAAGCGACTTCGGTTAGACTCATCATTCCGGGTTCGAGTCGGTTCCCGATCGAATCGGGATCTTCTTGTTCGGGCCAATCTGTTTCAGTGGCGGCGACTGGAGTTTCAACCGCTTTAGAGTTGAGTTCAGCAACAACCGGAGCTGTTTCCGCGAGAGCTACCTCGCTAGCAACCTCAACCGGACTCGTCGCTTGTTCTTCGGTGTCTGTCCCTTTGGACTTCGCAGAAACCTTCTTTGTTTTAGCCGGTTTAGTTACGGCCTTTTTAGTCTCTTTTGCCATTAGGAGATCCTCCATAAATCGCTTTTTTTTCAATGAGTTAGATAGTCGGATTAATTTAGTCTTATTTCCTTGACTTAAAGCCACCAAATCCTGATAATCGGAATTGAGGGTTATAGGACTTATTTAGTCTTATAAACTTAATTTAGTCAGCTTAGCGTGGGAATTTTTTAAAACAACTCCCCTAGGCGGACTGTAAGGTAATACACATATGCTTAGAGTCAACAAAAAGATCGAGTACGGAATCATCGCTCTTCTGTACTTAGCAACGAAAGAAGACAAGACGGCAAGTGTACGAGAAATTGCAAATTCGGCGAAGATTCCCGAGACGCTCTTATCGAAAATTATGCAGGCGATGAAAAATGTTTCGATGGTGAGTGCAGTCTATGGAAATCAAGGCGGTTATAAGCTCGCAAAAGATCTCGCTGAAATCAGTCTCCTCGATTTGACTCACACTCTTGCGGGACCTATCGAAGTCGCTGAATGTTTGCAACCTGGTAACGACGGCTGTCCGGTGAAATTAAACTGTTCCATCGTTAAGCCAATGAGTGTACTGAATAACAAAATTATTGAACTGTTCCAAACCACTTCGGTGGAAGCTCTAAGGGAAAGAAAAGCGCTATGAAGTTTCCGTTGTATTTTGATAACCACGCCACGACACCGATGGATCCAAAAGTTTTGGAAGCCATGATGCCGTATTTTACGGGCGATTTTGGAAATGCGGCGAGCCGCAGTCATCCTTATGGTTGGGTTGCTGAAGAAGCCGTCGAAAAAGCGCGCCTTCAAGTCGCAAAACTGATTCACGCAAACCCTAAAGAAATTGTATTTACAAGCGGTGCGACTGAAAGCACGAATATTGCTATCAAAGGCGCTTTCGAAATGTATGCCGAAAAAGGCAATCACATGATCACCGCAGTAACAGAGCATAAAGCGACTTTGGATTGCGCGAAATACATCGAAAAAAAAGGTGGCGAGGTCACTTATCTTGAAGTCGATAAGTACGGCAGCATCAATTTGGAAGATCTCAAAAAAGCGATCACTCCAAAGACCATTTTAGTTTCTTTAATGCATGCAAATAACGAAATCGGTACGGTTCACCCCATTGAAGCCGTTGGAAAGATCACCAAAGAAAAAGGGATTCTTTTTCATGTGGATGCCGCTCAAACGGCAGGAAGAATTCCTATCGATGTTGAAAAAATGGGAATTGATATCATGTCGTTGTCGGCTCACAAAATGTACGGTCCTAAAGGCGTGGGTGGACTTTTTGTCAGACGCAGCAATCCCCGGGTGAGATTGTCGCCTGTGATTCACGGGGGAGGTCATGAACGTGGCTTTCGATCGGGCACATTAAACGTTCCGGGAATTGCCGGTTTTGGAAAAGCCGCAGAGATATGTCTTGCCACAATGGAAGAAGAGAATTCTCGAGTTTTAAATTTGAGAGAACGTCTTCACACCGGACTTTCTAAAAAACTCGATGAAATTTATTTAAACGGGCATCCGACTGAGAGACTTCCCGGAAATTTAAACATCAGCTTCGCGTACGTCGAAGGAGAAGCGTTAATGATGGGTCTAAAAGAAATGGCTGTTTCTTCGGGCTCTGCTTGTACTTCAGCATCACTTGAACCCTCGTATGTTTTAAAAGCGATGGGAGTGGGAGAAGATTTAGCACATACTTCTATTCGATTTGGACTCGGACGTTTTAATACGGAAGAGGAAGTGGATTTTGTCATCGATAAGGTGGTGGAGGTCGTCAACAAGTTACGTGAGATGTCCCCTCTTTATGAAATGGCTAAAGAAGGAATTGATTTAAAAACGGTGCAATGGAGTGCACACTAAAAGGAGAGAATTATGGCATACGGACCTAAAGTAATCGATCATTTCAATAACCCTCGAAACGTCGGATCGTTTGATAAAAGCGATACGCAAGTAGGAACTGGCATTGTCGGAGCCCCTGAGTGCGGCGACGTGATGAAGCTTCAACTGAAAATTAAAGACAACGTCGTCGAAGACGCTCGCTTTAAAACATTCGGTTGTGGAAGCGCGATTGCAAGCTCAAGTCTTGCAACCGAATGGGTTAAAGGGAAAACTTTGGACGAAGTTTTGGAAATTAAAAACACCGACATCGTCAAAGAACTTTCTCTGCCACCTGTAAAAATCCACTGCTCTGTTTTGGCGGAAGACGCCATCAAATCTGCAATTGCGGATTATAAAAAGAAGCAGACCCCAGGAAGCGGCGAGATTAAGTAGTAATAACAAGCATCGAGGTTACTATGATCACTTTATCTGAAAGTGCAGTGAAACAAATTAAGCGCATCCGCGAAGACGAGAATAAACCCGAAGGCGGACTTCGTGTCGCAGTCGTTGGCGGCGGTTGTAGCGGAATGTCTTACAAGCTCGAGTTTCAAAATGAAGCTCAGCCTAATGACAAAATCTTTGAACAAGATGGGATTAAGGTTTTTGTTGATCCTAAGAGTTTTCTCTACATCAAAGGACTGACGCTGGATTATCAAGGGGGCTTAAACGGAACGGGATTTAGTTTTAAGAATCCCAATGCTTCAAAAAGTTGTGGCTGTGGTACCTCTTTCGCAGTCTAAAGCCTGTAACGCGTGTGGCGCTTCTTTTGAGACCGAAAGTTTAAGCTGTCCTCAGTGTCGAGCCTTGCCTCCCATTCCCCTTTCGGGAGTGGTTCCTTCTTATTTTGAAGTGATGGGTCTACCCGTTTCTCTCGCGATAGATACCTCTCGTTTACAAACGCGCTATCACGCGCTGTCGAAGCAAGTACATCCCGATAAGTTTGCGACTCAAAGTCCTCAGCAACAAAGTCTTGCGATGCGCTGGTCGACGCTTCTAAATCGCGCTTATCAAACATTAAAAGCACGCGACAAACGAGCCAATTATCTTTTAGAACGCGAAGGGATTAGCCGCACAAAAAATGCGAAAGTCCCAGTCGATCTCGCAGAAAGTTATTTTGAACTTCAAGATCTATTGCAAGAAGGTGGCTCGGACGACGCACTTATTCAGTTTCGTGACCAACTTTTGAAACTTAAAGAAGAATACGAAACGAATTGGGCAGTTCTTGAGAAAGAATGGGATTCCGCCCTGTCAAAAAAAGAAGTTTTACAGAAAATTTCAGATTTATTAAATGAAGAGCATTATTTGGAATCAATGCTTGAAGATGTCGTAAAAAAATTAGGAGTTGCTAGTGCCAATCGTCGGAATTGATCTTGGAACCACAAACAGTCTTGTGGGCATTATTGAACAAAAGGGACCTCGCCTTTTCAAAGACGAAAGTGGGAGTAGTTTGATTCCTTCAGTGGTCTCTTTTGAAAAGGACGGATCCCTTTTCGTTGGAAATCCCGCAAAAGCTCGTAAAGTGACTCATCCTCACGATACGGTCTATAGCGCTAAGCGGTTTATTGGACGTGGAAAAGAAGATGTTGTGGAATGGATGAAAAACCTCCCCTTCGATTTTTCTGAAAGCACTTCTCAGATTGTTAAATTTAAATTGAATGATCGCACGTACAACCCGGTTGAGATTAGCTCGCTCATTTTAAAAGATTTAAAGAGAATCGCTGAGCAATCACTCAATGATAAAATTGAAAAAGCCGTTGTGACGGTTCCAGCCTATTTTAATGACTCTCAAAGACAGGCTACAAAGCTTGCCGGTGAAATGGCAGGACTTGAAGTCGTTCGTATCGTCAATGAACCCACCGCCGCCTGTCTGGCGTATGGTCTAGATAAAAAAACAAAAGGAAATATTGCAGTCTTTGATCTGGGAGGCGGCACTTTCGATATTTCGATCTTGAAAGTACACGAAGGCGTTTTTGAAGTTTTGGCGACGAATGGAGATACAGCGCTCGGCGGTGATGATTTCGATTTTGCGATTTTAACAAATATTTTACCCAAACTTTTAACCGTTTACACTGAAGAGGAACTTGAGACCGCGGAGTTGAGAGCGCTCCTCCTAGTGACGGCCGAAAGATTGAAGCGAGAGCTCACCGCTAACAGTCGGGCCCTTTTTGCAACTGAGTTTAATTCGAAAAAACTAGAGTTCGAAGTCAAAAAGACAGATTTTGAAGCTTGGATTCAGCCGGTCTTAGCACGAGCTGAAGCCCCTTGCATCCAATGCCTTCAGGACGCGTCCTTAACTCAAAAGGCCATCACCGACGTGGTACTCGTCGGCGGAAGTACACGCACTCCGTTTGTGAAAGAGTTTGTGAAAAAGATTTTCGGTCGCGAACCGATTTGCACCTTAAACCCGGACGAAGTGGTCGCCATCGGCGCTGCCGTACAGGCGAATATTCTTTCTGGCCATATGGGAGAAATGCTGCTCTTAGATGTGGTTCCGCTCTCCATGGGAATTGAAACGATGGGCGGTGTTGTAGGAAAAATTATTCATCGCAACAGCACGATTCCGATTTCAGCGAGCGAGACCTTTACCACTTATGTCGATGGGCAAACGTCGGTCGATATCCATGTAGTTCAAGGCGAACGCGAAATGGTGAAAGACAATCGCTCGATGGCGAAGTTTCAATTAAAAGGACTTCCGCCATTGCCTGCTGGAGTTCCAAAAATCGAAGTCGAGTTCATCATCGACGCAAATGGAATTTTAAACGTCCGTGCGATGGAACTTCGAACGGGTCAAACTTCTCAAATCGCCGTCAATCCGACGTATGGACTGACCGATGAAGAGGTCGAAAAGATGCTCATGGATTCATTTGAAAACGCAGAGAAAGATTTTGCGGAAAGATTTTTGGTTGAAGCGCGCGTTGAGGCCGAAGGTTTGATGCGGGCGACCGAAAAATCTCTTACAAAAGGTGCGGGCCTTGTCAGTCCCGAGGAAGAGACGAAGATTCGAGACTCGATTAAAAATCTCGAAAAGAGTCTGAATGCGACAGATCATAAAATTATTAAGCAAGAAATTGAAAAGCTTGGCGAAGTCACCAATAACTTGGCGCAACTGCTGTTAAACCAAAGTGTGAGCGAAGCTTTAAAAGGGAGAGAAATCACATGAAATGGACCGACACCCGCGAAATCGCGATTGCACTTTTTGAAAAATTTCCAGAAACAGACCCCCTCACCGTTCGGTTTATGGATCTGCACAAGTGGGTGACGGAATTAGACGGTTTTGACGACGATCCAAAACGTTCAAATGAAAAAATGCTCGAAGCGATTCAGATGAATTGGCTCGACGAACGCGACTAGCGCTCTCTTTTTCCCCGCGAACGGTGCGTCTTTTAGAGAGAAGTATTCACGCCTATACTATTCTCTCTCTATGAAAAATCTAAATTATTTTGGTTTTCTCTTCCTCGTCGTTATTTCACGGCCCGTGATGGCGGAGATTCCCGAACACGAAGAAAAAATCCCTCCTACAAAACTTGAAATTCCTCAACGTCACGAAGAGGAAGAAGAAAAACGAAAACCTGGAGTCAAACCTTCTGGCGTCTGCAACGATCTCGCAAGATTTTCAGCAGCTCCGGGCGAATACGATGACGGAACTGGAATTGCTTACAGTCCCGGAAAAGTCAATGAAACGCTCCAGGCTCTAAAAGCGAAAGAATTTGCGACTTATCAAGCGGCCTATTTGAAGGCACTGAAAGCGCCTCCTTTTCGAAAGCGAATTTTAGACCTCACAGGAATCGCAAGTCATCCCGGTTGCGAAAAACCAGACACCGCCTCAGTTCAATGCTTAAAAAACGCATCCGCGGAACTTGCAAAGATTTCACTTGGGAGAGCTTTTTTAAGTACGGGTTCTGGACGCAATAGAGAGCCCGGTGGGGACATCACTGACTTTGACCTTCTGATTCACGATGATACTTTTCTCAAAACAGAAAAGAAACTGATCGAATCTTCGCGCTCAAAGATTACCAATAAAGCGATGTCGAAAAAAATCGAGGAAGATATCTTTCCGAAAGTTCGAAAGATTCTCGTGGGAGTCCTTGAAAAGAACATTCAAGATCCCGAACTCAAAAAGAACATCATGGAGAAAGTAAACTCCATTCGCTACGCAGGTTCGGATTGTTCGGATTTCTTTGCAGATCCCAAGGGGAACTCGGTTGCGGGGCTTGCGATCCCGAACGCTTTTTACCAAAGAATTACGAACAGCTTCAAGTTTTGCAACGGATTCTTACTCCAAAACCAAAGTGCCTTCCAAATTGCGTTTACGATTGCGCACGAATTAGCCCATTCGATAGATCCTTGTGGAATTGTAGTGGACGCTGAGAATAAGAGATTTGATTACGTTAAACCGAAAGACAGAGAGTTCTGCGAACAAGCATATCCTTTTAAGGGGTTGATTCCATGTTTAAGAGGCTCAGACTCGATTCAAGCGAAAACTCTTGAACCTGCTTCGGACCTAGGGCCCTTAGGGAGAATTCCCGGTTTGCCTCCACCTGAAAAGCAAAATGACAAACCGAAGCCCGATGACTCGATTCTTCCTCCGGTGCGGAAACAGGGCCCACAGTTAAGTGACCGCTCACCCTTTTGCACTAAAGACGATCAAATTTCAGAAGCGTTTGCGGACAGAATAGCGATCGAGGTTACCCCTGCTTTTATCAAGCAAGAATATAAAGACCGAAAGCCTCCCCTCACTAAAGAAAATTATCAAATTGGCTACTCGAATGTTTTTAGAGATGTGATTGGTTACAAAGATGCTGTCGACGAAAAATTTGACGAACACCCTGATACGAAGGATCGAATCAATAAAATCATCCTTCCGCATCCTGAAGTCAGAGAACAAATGGGATGTTTACCCGAAACCGTCGATGGCACAGTATCCTGCCCACTCTCGAAGGAAAAAAAGACATGAAACTTCTCTTATTATTGCTAGTCACACTTTCTAATTTCGGAATCGCCCAAGCGGATTCTAAAACACCAGATGGTTTTCGGCTTCAAATCAATTACGGAGAAAAGCGAACCGATTTCGAAGTAAAAAACTCTGAAAAGGGAGCTTCTTTGAACATTTCCCTGAACTCCAAAAGCGTCATCCGAAGAGAATTAAAAGATCGCGATTTCAAATACCTCATCTCAAAATTAAACCCCGCTCAACTCAAAGGCGAACCCGCAAACGACTGTGATCGCAGTTCAATCCAAGTTACAGCAAGCATCGAAGGAAAACCTTATTCCTACACCGGCTGCCTCTTCGCCCACAACAAATCAAATCTCCACCTCAGATCCATAGCCACCCTCCTCTCAACCTGGGCCCTCTAAATCGGGGACGGAGGTCGAATCCCGCCATCCTAAATCCACGCTCCCCTAAGGCCATTGCAAGATGAAAATTGTGCTGGGTATAAGCCTTTGGAGATGGCGAGAGTTCCTAGAAATTTGTCTGTAAAAGAAGGATTTTGTATCCACAAAGTCTGGCGGGGTCATAACAAGGAGTTTAACCTTGAAACATCACACCAAAAGGCAAAGTATCTGGAGTATCTGAATGATGATATCGAGTCTCCTCGGTTTCAGAACGCAAGTATCCTCCAAGCGTTTACCCTCATGGGCAATCACGTCCATGAAATGATGCGAATCCTCAACCAAAAGTTATTCTCCAACCACATGCGACGTCACCACTCTCGCTACGGAATGTATTTCAATCGAAGTAACAACCGGTGTGGGAAGGTTGCCCAAGACAGGCCGCACACCTGTCTTATCGAAGATTTTGAACACGAGATGAAAACCGTTTTCTACATTCACGCTAATCCGATTCGCGCGAATATCGTGGCGGATGCGAGAAACTATCATTACTCAACTCATAATCTGTATGCTTTTGGCCAAAGAAAGCCTTGGATGAAGCATGTCGTTCTTCCTCAGTGGTATATGGCGCTTGGAAAAAACATGACCGAGCGACAAAAACGATACCGGTCACTCTTCGCTCAGTATTTAAAAGACAACGGCAGAACAAAACGCCATTTTCTAAAAAAACTCTTCTACGGCTCACAAAACTGGATGATGGCACAACAAGACGTCGTCAAACAATGGAGACGAGAACACAGTTCCGCTTTCGATTAGAATACAAATTTCTATTCCTGTCGTCTTTGATAAAGTTTTCGGCGAAGCTCTGCTTTTTTTTTGCGTTTACTCCTCAGACATTCGCTTTGTTCAACCAACCTGGTTGAATCTCGCATCGAAATTCTTCCTATTTTAATGTAATCACCTCATTTCGAGACGAAAAACGAGGGGCGGTGGATTTTTTCTGTCGGAGTGGAGAAAAGTCGTCAGGTTTTGAGGGATTAGCCTCCGTCCCCGGGTTTTGACCAGTGCCACCATTTTTTTGTGTCGGATTCGATGTGGGTGATTTGGACGGGGGGGTGGAATTCGACGGTGGCTTCGATTTTTTCGTGTTTTAGGAGTTTTAGGAGGTGCGGGAAGAAGGTGTCTTCGAGGAGATAAGCTGAGGCGCGTAGCGGGCGGTAGGTGAGTCGGAAAGGGATGACGGGGATTTGATTTTCGTACGCGATTCGGAAGGCTCCCCAGCGCCACGGTTTCTCTTCGAATTGGGTCGTGGTTCCGGAGGGAAAAATGGCAACGCTTTGGTGTTTTTCTTTGATCATTGGTACGATTGCGGCGCTGATATTTGCTCGCGAGTCTTTGGAATCCCGCTCTACCGTCACCGTGCGAACGCGTCTCATTCCATTCCCAATGATGGGCCAACTTAGAAGTTCTTTCTTTGCTACAAAAACCACCGGCGCTTTCGTGAATAAGATCGGGATATCTAGATAGCTAATGTGATTCCCCACGTAGATTGCAGGCGTCGTCAAATCCGGCGTGTTCCCTTTGACTTCCACCCCCACAATTTTCATCATTTCATTTGCCCATTCGGCAACGGTCTGATGAAGAATTTCCTTAGGCAAATCTCCCGCCACGGGCTCTATTTTTTTTAACGCCCTGGCACGCGCGAGCGTCCGGGTGCCGATTTGTGAAAGTTTTTTAAGACTGCCCATTTCTCGCTACGGCTCTTTCGAGTTGACCTTGTACAAAGTCTTTAAAAGAAATTTGCGCCACATTTAACTGCTGTGGAAGAAAAGACGCTTTCGTTAAACCCGGAAGCGTGTTCGTTTCTAGGTAATACACGCCATCGGGCGCAATCATCATATCGGTTCGGGAATACCCATAACAACCCAGTGCTTTGTGCATCGTCACTGCGATCTTCTGTACCGCTTCTAATTCCTTTGAACTGATCTCGGCAGGCGTAATTTCGAGAGACCCTTTTCCAAGATACTTCCCCTCGTAATCGAAACGACGGTCCTTCTCAGTCCTCACTTCACTAGCCGGAAGGGCAATCACCTCGCCCCCCTTCTCTAGGACGCCCACCGTCACTTCACGGCCAAAAATCAAGTTCTCGGCGAGATATCTTCTCTCCCCTAACTTTTTTAGAGAAGAAATCACATTCGGAATCTCTATTCTGTCGCTGACCGTAAAAAGTCCGATACTGGAACCGCCATCCACGGGTTTCAAAATTTGTGGACCCTCGTGCTGAAGACGATCCTTTAAAAAACTTTCGAGTTCAAGCGATGAGGCCATAAACTCAACACCGTTCGCGATCTTGACTCCTAGTTCAATCGCGATTTTCTTCGAGAGACCTTTTTCGAAGGCGAGATGGCTCGCAACACTTCCAGAACCGGTGAAAGATATTTTTCTTCTCTCTAAAATCGTCTGCATTTTTCCATTCTCTCCCTCTCCACCGTGAAGCCCGAAGAAAAAAACTGGAAATGGAGACTTTAAGCTCGCAACCGCTTCTTCGAAGTTTTTTCCAATGGCCTGCGAGTTGGGAATAAAATCTTGGATAAAGGCATTTGAATGCGCGAGGAGAAGATCCTGGCTCACGTCGAAAACAAAGCCGACGTCATTCATAAACCAAAGAGTCGTGCTCTCCGAGTTTAAAGTTTGAGAAACGTTCTGAGCCGTCGCTACTGAAACTCGTCTCTCCTCCGAGGTACCGCCAAAAAGTAAAATCGTTTCGTGTTTTTTCATTCTTAGGAAGTGCATTTTATCGACGAAGAAAGCAGATTCCAACCAATAATTGAAAAAGCCCCGAAATTTCCGCCTCGCATTAGACGCCACGTGTTCCAAAAAAAATTGGAACAAAATCAATTGTTAAGAATCAGTTAGTTCTTGGCGGATGCAGTCTCGCTTGTTACGCTCGTCCTTGATACGTTAGATTCGTTCTCCGCTGGGCTTAATCTCAAATTTGGCAACTGTTTTCCATAACCTTTACCTTTCAGGAGGCCCTATGTCTTCATTTTCGAAGCTTTGGCTGGTAGTGGGAGTTGTTTGTGCCACCACCTTCGCCGATCGTGTTTCATTCTCGTCAGGATCAAAAGCGTCCCTTGAGACTTCACTCTCTCAAATGGACTCTGGACCCAATGATGTCTCAGTGAAACTCAATATTCCCTATCTCGATCTATCGTCGGAACGAGATGGATTTGTGGGGCTTTCCGTTGAAGGATTAAATCCTTTGGAAAGACTCGGCAATCCTGAAGTCCTGACAACGGGAAGCTTAATTGCGGTTCCGAATGGATATCGCCCTGTTCTCACCGTAACGGAACAAGCTTCGAAAACACTTGCGGGAGTCGTTGCAAAACCCCATCAAGCGAAATTCCGCTGTGATTGTGCAACAGATGCCTTCTCATTCAACGCTCAAATGTACGGCTCTAACGTCGTGTATCCTGAATCCGTTGCTCAATTAGAAGTCGTCGGTAACTTCCATGGAGTCGAACTCTATCGAGTGGCTTTAAATCCCGTGCAAGTTGACTTCGCAAATCGTTCCACGATTGTCACATCCGAACTGAGCGTCAAAGTGCATTTTGAAAAAGTCGCCGAAAGAGGAATTACCGAAATTCCTTCCTCTATCGCTCGAGTGATTCAACAATCTGCAGTGAACGGAAGAGACAACTCTCTCTTTAGAGAAGTTCCGGGAGAGAGAATGCTCATCGTGGCAGCGGATGATCTGAAAGCCGCAATCGCGCCGTACGTTGATTGGAAAAACGAATCAATGACCGTCGACGTGATTACCTTCGGTGAACTCGACCGCAGCAAAGAAGAAGTTCAAAAGTTCATCAAAGAATATTACGCCAAAAATAAATTCACTTATTTATTAATGGTCGGTAATAAAACGACGAACCCGGGTTTCATGGAATCCACCTCCGCAGGTTCTGCGGCTTCCGATTGGAAATTCACGCTTCTCGAAGGCAATGACAATATTCCAGATGTTTTCTACGGAAGACTTCTCGCCGACAACGCCGCAGAAGCGAAGGTTCAAGTTGCAAAGTGGGTGGCTTACGAAAAAACACCTGAAAGTGCCGACTGGTACCACAACGCAACAACCATTGCTTCTCGCGAAGGCAGCAACCCTTCTGATAAAGAATACGCAATCCAAATTGCCGACGCTTTAAAAGCAGGATCCTACAAACAAGTGGATGGTTTCTTCCAAGGCGATTCCTCGGCTACGGGCACAAACATCACGAACGCACTCACCCGCGGCTCGAGTTGGCTTGCTTACTTCGGTCATGGAAGCGGTACGGAATGGGGTTCGACCAACGACAAGTTCGACAACAAAAAAGTCGAGACGCTCAAAAACACGAGACTTCCTGTCGTGATTGACGTTGCTTGCTTAAACGCAAGTTGGGTCAATATCGCTAAACCGTTCGGTAAAGCTTGGATGATTCAACAGAACAACGGTGTCGGAGCTGGGGCAGTCGCTTTTTACGGCGGCTCAGTCAGCATCAGCTGGCATCCACCTGCCGTCATGAGCGTCGGGATTGCGAAATCCTACGTGGACAAGCATTTAAAAACAGTTGGAGAGGCGGTCCTTGCGGGCCAACTCTACTTACAAGCGAAAATGGGAACCGGAAAAGATACTTTAGACAACCTGAAGTGGTACAACCTCTTCGGCGATCCTAATTTACACATCCGCTCCGAAGCGCTGTAAGTCAGAAATTGATTGAGACTCAAGAGGGCCCCCGAGAGAAATCTCGGGGGCTTTTTTATTTCGGATTTAAAACTGTATACAGACTGTGCACAGAGCCCAAAGAGGGCATCTCGCGCGAAGAGCGGCAGCAGAAACCGACAAAATAGGTCAAAAATCTTTTTCTGAAAACAAAACACTTTAAAAACTCAAACGATATTAAGCGTGTATTCCCGCTCCCATTCATTAAGCCCATGGCACAGCGCTTGCTCTAGTAAGAGTTAACATCGATGGACCTTCAGATGAGTTGTACGTTAGTTGAAAGGAACGTTGATTAGGGTTCAAATCATGTCAAATGGCTCTTGAAATACAGAGTACAAAACAGAGCTTTAGGCGGAATGCATACCTAAGTGACCCCAATACCCTGAACGATTTTTCATGCCTTACCGTCTCGTTCGCTCTGCACAGCCCAGAAAGACTCCAGGTCTTTCTGGGCTGTCTTTTTTTAAAGAGAATTTCTTATTTATTCTTCATGCTGTTGAAGAGAATCATAATAATTAAAATGATGATGAGAATGATGATGAAGATTTTTAAAAGCATCCACCAATCAAACGAAGCTTCTTTTTTGCGACCCTGAACGGTGTCATCACCGCCGCCGGCGGCACTTCCTTTTTTAGTCTCGGGACTTCCTAAGCCGCCCCCTTTTTTATCTCCGCCCCCTTCGCCCACTTTTTGATCAGCTCGGCGAGCTCCCCCACCCGAACCTCCGCCATCGCCATCCTCTTCATCGCCTGAGGCACTGCGAGATCCCACTTTGCCCGAAGCAGAATCTTGAGACGAATTTCCCTTGCCTGCGGCGCCAGATTTACCGCCCTCGGAATCAAAGAAATCGGGACTGGGAGGATTTCCGCCAGCACCTCCACCGCCGCCACCACCACCCCCTGCTCCACTTCCACCCCCATTGCCCGCAGCGATGGGGGGCGGGTTACTAATCGCGCCTGGATTTTGAATATTCGCAGGAGGTGCAATGTTTCCGGGTCTCACCGGATCTCCCGGAGCAATTGGACCGCCGGGTGTGACGTCTTCTGGAGGCTTAATCGGATCGGGAGGTTGAATGGGATCTCCGGGTTTAATCGGAGGATTAGGTTCTTTTCCAAACCAAGCATTCGGAACGGGAGGTTTATTCCGCGGGGGTTTTTGCGAGATAAAAGACACCAACTTTCCGCGCTGATTTTGCATCGTATCTTGGATCGGCCCCAGCCCATACTTCAAGAGGATGGGAATAGTAATCACCGTTAGGGCAGCGGTCAGTACCATGTACTCGCCCACACCCGATCCACGCGTGTCTTTGATCCAATTTTTCATAGAGAGAGATTTTTAAGTTATCCGCTTCGCTAGCGGTATAGATTGACTATCTTCTCTTGTATTTTATCAAATTCTCCGTTGGACATCACGACAACAATTTCATTCTCTTTTATGTTTGATTTTAGGTACTTAACAATGTCGTCGGCAGAATCAAAGCAATGCGCAGATTTTCCAAGCGCTTTTAAACCGTCCGCAAGCGCGGTTTCAGACAATCTATCTCCCTCGGCAAGTTCAGTTGCTCGATAGGGATTTTTCACTAAAACTTCATCGGCTGCAGTAAATGCTTTTGCGTAATCTTCTTGATGCACACTTCTGCGAGCGGTTGCCGAGCGAGGTTCAAAAAGCGCCCAGATTTTTTTCTCAGGGTAGCGTTTTTTCACCGCGCTTAACGTGGCATTCACTTCCGTCGGATGGTGAGCAAAATCGTCAATTAAGAAAATCGGTTTTTCGAGAAGGATCTGCTGCCGACGTCTCACACCTTTAAATTTTTCGACGATCGGTCGAATTCGTTCCATCGGGATTCCCATATTCACAGCGCAAATGATCCCCGACAAAATATTCATCAAATTGTGTTCGCCAAACATCGAGGTCTTAAAAACTCCCGCACTCCGACCTTTGTAGATCACTTCGAATTCAATTCCCTGCTCGGTTTCAGTGGTTTTGCCTATACGCCACATTGCACCGACCCCCATTCCGAAGGTTTGGACGGGACAGTACGAGAGACCCATGATTTCTTGAACATTCGGATCATCGAAACGCGCGACTAAGAGTCCATCTCCGGGCAAAAGACTGATAAGTTTTTCAAAGGAGGCTTTGACGTGTTTGAGATCGCGATAAATATCTGCGTGATCAAATTCCACACTCGAAAGAACGACGAAGTGCGGGTAATAATGCAAAAACTTAGGCCCCTTATCAAAAAATGCCGAGTCGTATTCATCCCCTTCACAAACAACGTACTCGCCATCCGTAATACTCGACCCACTGGGAAGATCATTGGGAACTCCGCCAATCAAATACCCAGGGTTTAATCCTAACTCCTTCAGAAGAAACGAAATCCAGCTCGTCGTCGTCGTTTTTCCATGGGTTCCTGCGCACACAATACTTTTTTTATCTTTGATAAGAAACTGTCTCACCGCTTCTGGAAAAGAGAGAAATTTCTTTCCCGACTGAACCCACGCCATCGCTTCGGGATTTTCTTTCCGAACTACATTTCCGATAATCACAATATCCGGTGATTTCTTTTGAACGGTATCGGCCGAGAAACCTTCGATGAGCTCAATATTCGCGTCTTTAAGAACAGATTTCATTGGCTCATAGAGCTTAAGGTCGCTTCCGGAGACTTGGTACCCCTGCTTTGCAAGTTCCACGGCGAAAGTTCCCATCCCTACTCCGCCCACTCCCACAAAATGAATTTTTGAGTTCTTTTCCAAAACGACTCTCCTCTTTTAGCTCTTTTAGCTCTTCAATTCTTCAAAAATAAGTTCATGTAATTTAGGTCGAATCGTTCGAATCCGAGTGTCCATTCGGGACGGGTGAATCCGATTTGTCAAAAAAACGACGACCGTTTTGATTTCGGGATCTATCCAAACCGATGTCCCGGGATATCCCAAATGCCCGAAGGTATTTTCCGAAAACGCACTTCCTAAAGATCCATTTTTCGATTTTGTATCAAAACCGTATCCCCAATCCCCACGTTGTTTCTGAGTAAACGTCTTTGCGGTTTCAGAGGAAATCCACTTCGACCTTCCGTCTAAAGCCGAAAGCCAGGCATTTGCCCAAATTACTAAATCTTTTCCGTTAGAAAAAAGTCCTGCAAATGCCGACTTTCCCCCCAGTGAATAGGTGTTTTCATCAAAGACTTCGCACTGAATAATTTTCTTTCTCCACTGGCAATATTCAGTCGCAGCGACATCCGAAACCGCTTTGAGCGGGCCGTAAACAGTTTCGTTGAGATTCAACGGAGTCCGGACTTCTTTTTCAAAAAGAGACTCTATCGTTCCAAATTTCTTTTCGAGAAAATGCTGAAGCAGGTAAAAGCCTAAATCACTATATAGATTTTGAACGTCTCTTTTCGACGCCAATAAGTCTTTTGTCTGTGTGATCCACTTTAAATAGTTTTTGGATTCGGGCGTCTTGAAAAGCGGGTGCCATGCTTTCACCCCCGAGGAATGAGTTAAAAGGTCTCCGACTTCAATGTCTTCAAATCCCGTCTTCTCAAGTTCAGACAAAACAGAAGCAATTTTTTCGTTGAGTCGAATTTCCTTCCGGTCGACTAAACGCGCGACCACGCTCGCCGTCGCCACGGCTTTAGTGATGCTTCCAATATCGAAAAACGTCGAATCGGTGACCGGCACCGCGTTCGGCCAGTAGCTTGTTTTACCAGCACTGTAAGAAAACTGAACAGAAGGCGAGTGAACTTGTAATTGGCATCCCGAAAAACAAAAAGTTTTTAAGGACTCATCCAGCAGCTGGACTATTTTTTTTGGGCAAGACAATTTCTCGATCAATTGCCGACGCGGAAGAAACCGCTTCAGGCCCTTTCTTGAATAAAATGTTTTTGAAAATTTGATACGAAAATAAATTCCCGTAATTACTCATCACATAAAACCAACCATCAGGACCTGTGGTGGCCGCCGCGAGCGTTCCCCTGCCTAAGCGAACGGTATCGTGAATTTTTCCGGTCGCAGCCTCAAGAACATACGTTGGGTCATCTGATGTCGAAACGACGACGAAGTCATCGACCAGTGCCGGAGTCGTACCGACCCCTCCCACAAAAGGAGTTTTCCAGATAATCGCGTGACTCTCTCGGTTTAGGGCATAAATGTTTCCATCGAGCCCTGCAAAAATAACTTTTCCATCATGGACTAAGAAACCACCGTAACTTCCCACCGGGAAAATCCAGTTTGGATTTCCAGTCGATAAGTCCATGCTATAAACTTTACCATCGAACGTTCCGGCAATGACGCCTTTATCATCGGCGTAAACATTCATATCGACATCGTAAAAGCGGCTTTTTGTTTTTAAATTCTTATCCCAGAGGACTTTTCCGTCGTTTAAATTCAAACAGACGACGTGGCCATTTGAAAAACCCTGTAAAACAAAATTCCCTGTAACGACAGGACCACTGGTCCCTCGGACCGTCATCTTTTCATCTCCGCGGTGCGCATAATGCCAAAGCTCCGTCCCTTTCGCTTCTGAAAAGGCATAAAGCTCATCGTTGGAGGTCGCAGCAATCACTTTGTCTCGGTAGATATTGGCCGGGGCGAGCCACTCGCCTTGAATTTTAAATCTCCAGTTTTCCGATCCATCTCGTGCATTTAAGGTCACAAGATTTCCTTTGAGATCACCGACGACGATTTTCGAACGTCCGTAACTTAAAGAGCCTTCCACCGGAGCTTCCAGCTTCTTCGACCACAAAACATATCCGTCCGTACGATGAATCGTGTAAAGATTTCCGTGGATTCCCGAAGCATAAACGAGATCCCCTACCACAATGGGTTTCGTCCGCTCACTCGTCGATTCGAATTGGTATCTTGTGGGGTTTGGCACTAACCATTTTGAGATGATACTCGCGTGACTTGAAACTTGAACAAGCAAAATCAGGGTGAAAATTTTAATCATAAGTTTAAATTCGAAAGGGATGTATTTTTCATTCGACGCAGGCTATTTTTTGCCATCTTCGCGTATTCAGTATTGAGAAAATCGGTCGAGACTTTTTCGTAAGTTTCCATCGCCTTCGCTTTATCATTTTTTAATTCGAGCACGCGCGCGACATTTAACAGCGCATAACCTTTTACATTCCCGCCGCCATCAGCAGCGCCCTGATAAAGTTTCATTGCTTCGTCGTAGTTTTTGGAAAGCTCCACCGCATTTCCTTTATTGATCGTAATGAGCTGTTTTTCTTGCGGCAAAAGGCCGTTGTACTCCAAAGCATGGTTGTACCACTCAATCGCCGTCGCAGTTTCAGGAGGATTTGCATTTACATCCTTTAAAACGGATTTTTTTGCTTCTTCAAAATAATGGTCCGCAACTGTTGTGGAAGCGAAGAGTGCAGCTCGAGTGCCCTTGTGTTCGGTAAATACTTTTTTGTATTCCTCCCACTTTTCCTTTTCTCCGGCTTTGCCTGCTTTGTAGTAAGCGTTCCAAGCTTTTTCAATTCGGTGATCATCCCAAACATTGTAGCCGTAGCTTCCAAGAAGAATGACAACGATACCTACCGCTAAAAGCAACAAGTGATTTTTATTCGAGGCTAAAAGCTCAACAAAAACAGTCCCTTTTTTTTGAAATTCATCGGGATGACGCAGCTCTTTTCTGTCTATTTTCGGTGGTTTACTCAAGTGTGTTTACCTCAATAAGTTTGGATATTTAAGTACCCTAGCAAAAAAAAACCGGAAGTCAAAAAATTGGCGGGTGTATCCTAATAGAATACAGCGTCAAGAGAGTGCATATCGACGCCCATCGCCATTTCCGATATAATTTCAAATATAACCAATCAGAGAACAACTTATGACATCACGCATCTTAAGTACGTTATTTTTACTTTCCACTCTCTCCTTAAGCCTTAGAGCTGAGAGCCAAGGAAGCGAGTACAAAGGAATCACCGATCCCTTTCAAGATCCCCAAGCATACGAATTTGCGGAAGACGAAAAAGAAGACAAAGAATTCTTCCATCTCGGACGGTTTTTGATGTTGGGAGTAGATATGGGGATGGGCAATTACACGGGTGGACTCGGGCGTTCCAATTCACCTGGGTTTACAGTAGGCGGACGCTTACTTTATTTCTTCGACAAAGCGATCGCTTTTGAAGCCGCCGTCCATTACACGCGAACAGATGATGTCGTCCAACCGCCCACAGGACTTCCTTTGAAAATCGATATGACGTTGATCCCGATTACAACGAATATTCGATATTACTTCGATACTAAAAATGCTCCGAAGGCGATTGCCGTTGCAAATCCGTATTTGGTGGGGGGTGCCGGGGTTTACATTCGCAGTCCGAATGTCGTAGCACGCGGGTTAACTTATGACGATGCGACTTCAAGCAATTTTGGATTAGATTTCGGCGGTGGTTTTGAGTTCGCGATTTACAAAAAGCATATCTATCTCGGCGCAGATTTTCGTTACCATATGGTTTTCTTCAACGATGAAGACAATACGTACGGAGTCCTTGTCCCAGGCGAAAGATCCGGGGATTTTTTTACAAGTTTAATCACCGTCACCTACAGTTTCTGAGTTAAAACTCCAGCGTCAATCGATTGACGCTGCTGTGCTTTCATTTTCATTTAAATCCGAGGTTTCCCTCTGTAAATCCTTTTGTCCATAGCTTGTGTAAGGTATCATTAATATTACACCTCTTCATTCCGACTCCTTTCGCAAACTCATACACAAGTAATGAAATTCTTTCTTCAAAATACGCTGATTTTTTTCTCAGCGGCGGTCTTTCTCACCAGCTGCACCGACAAACTCTATGTCGATTTTGGAACGACCACACAGACCGTTTATGAAGACGCTGAATCCATAAAAATTCCCGTCAAACTCGCACGCTCCTCTAAAATGGGTTACTCCACATCGTACGCCTCTCGCCAGTCGACTGGAGTCGAAGTTCGCGTCCCTTACACGATCAGCGGCTCGGCGCAAAATCCGTCTCAGCACAATCTCGCAGCAGGAACTGCAGTGATTCACGCCGGCTCTCAAGAAACTGAAATCGCCTTTACTCCCGTCGCCGGCGCTTACGAAATTCCGGAGACCGTGGTTCTGACTCTAGAAGAAGCTTCGAAAGCGGTTTTGGGTAGTAACACCACTCACACCGTCAATATTTTGCGACAGCCGATCCCGATTTTGAATTTTTTAATCGCCGCTCAAACCGTTGTCGAAAATGCCCGAACGGTTTCAATCCCATTTAAGTTAAATGCAAAAACCTACCACCCTCTTTCAGTCCCTTACACAGTCTCAGGAACGGCTCAGCATGGAAGCGACCATGACCTCGCAAATGGCACACTTTCATTTCCTTCAGGCGCAGATTCTGCAAATGTCGTCGTGAATCTCGTAGAAGACGCATTTTACGAAGGCGACGAAACGCTTATTGTCACGATGGGAACTCCCACGAATGCGACGCTAGGTGAAACCACAGTGCACACTGTGACGATTCAAGACAGTAAAAGTCCTCCCGTTGTTCAATTCAATTCTGCCTCGCAAACTCTTTCTGAAATGGTTGGAACCGTAAATATGGCAGTCAGTCTTTCGGAAGTCTCTGCCCTTGCAACCTCAATCCCATATTCGGTGTCTGGATCTGCATCTTCGCTCGATCATAATTTAGTCGATGGCACGCTTGTCATCCCGGCTGGAAGCGCTTCGGGAAACATTAGCTTTCAGATTAACGACGATAATACGGCAGAACCCGACGAGACCGTGGTCGTCACTTTAGGGACTCCCACAAACGCAACCGTGGGAGGTCAAAGGACCCATACGGTTACAATCATCGATGACGACAGTCAGCCCACGGCCAATTTTACATCGGCCTCCCAAAGCGTGGGTGAAGCCGCGGGGACAGCTAGCTTCACGGTGAGATTGACAGCCATTAGTGGACTGCCGGTCACGGTCCCCTACACCGTCACGGGGACTTCGACCTCCGCGGATCACAATTTAGTTTCGGGAAGTGTTTCAATTCCCGCGGGAACTTTGAACGTCACAACCTCATTCTCGATAGTAAACGATACGCTTTCCGAAAACGACGAAACGGTTATTATCACAATGGGCACGCCCACCAATGCGAATTTAGGAGCAACGTCCGTACACACGATCACGATTCTCGACAATGACGCGCTTCCGGTTGTGAGTTTCACGTCATCCTCTCAAAACGTGAATGAGAACGTAGGAACCGTCACCGTAAATGTTTCACTCAATACCGCAAGCGGGCTCAATGTGACGATTCCTTACACCATCAGCGGAACCGCAACCAATCCTTCGGATCACAATTTGACCGGCGGAACATTTTTTATCCCTGCCGGATCGACAACCACTTCGGTCACGTTCAACGTCGTCAATGATGCGTTGTATGAGCTCAGTGAAACCGTAGTACTGACGATGGGAACCATCACCAATGGATTAGGACTCACAACAAGTCATACCGTGAACATTCTTGACGACGATACGATTCCTTCAGTGACATTTACTTCGGCGAGCCAGTCGGTTGCGGAATCCATCGGAAACGTTAACGTCGTAGCGCAGCTCAGCAGTCTCAGCGGTGTTGTCACGACCGTTCCTTACACGATTGCGGGCACTGCGAGTGCATCCGATCACAATGCTTCGAGCGGATCGATTTCGATTCCGGCAGGATCGCTTACAGGAACACTCACCATCGCAATCACGGCCGATACCTTAGATGAAAATAACGAAACAATTACCGTGACCATGGGCAGTCCAACAAACGCCACTTCGGGTGTAACGACTCTGCACACAATCACCATTCTCGACGATGATCCTCCTCCGACGATTGCGTTCTCGGCCTCATCTCAGTCGGTCGCCGAAACCGCAGGCACTGTGTTCGTGATTGCCGTCTTAGATACCCCGAGCGGCCTCAATGTGAGTGTTCCTTTTACGGTGTCGGGGACTTCGGTCAATCCGACAAATCACAGTCTTTCGAATGGAACCATTAGCATCACATCCGGAAACACATTAGGTCAGCAGACATTTTCAATTTTTAACGATGGAGTGGCCGCGGCCAATAAAACGGTGATTTTAACGATGGGCGCTCCGACGAATGCAACCGTTGGAACAACGACCGTTCATACCGTCACGATTCTCGATGCCGGAAGAGCGTTTGATTCCAGCCTCTCTCGTCTCTGGTTTCAATCGACTCAAGGGGTTGAAAAAAATGCTTTGAATCAAGTCAGTCTGTGGAAAAATCTATCGGATCCAGCTTACGATTTACGCTGGACTAAAGACCTTCCGAAGTGGACCGAAAAGCCGCTTTCTTATCCTACGGTGAACTTATCCGAGTCTTTCGAAAAAAATAAAACTTTAGAAAGCGCCACCCAAAAAGCTTCTCAAGTTTTCGTCGTGAGGCGAAATGAGATTGAAAGAGACAAATTTATTCTTTACGAATGGGAAGGATCTAAAAACTCAGGCGCGTGTACCTGCCGCAATAACCGCCATCGAGATTCGATTTTTGCTTCACTCCCGCTCCTGCCATTTTTTAAATTTGAATCTTTGAAAGCAAATAAAAAAGACGGCTTATTCTTAGGAGAAATTGCGGAGGCGCTTTGGATAGAAAAACCCCAGAAAAAAGAAACTTCTACTCAAATCGAAAACTACTTCAGACAAAAGTATGATGTCGATATTCCAAAGTGTAGCCAAAATGAACTTTTTTAAACTTTCTCTTTTTTTAGCGGGTTTTCTAATCACATCCAGCGCATCCGCTCGCCACGGAGCGACGCTTCCGGGAGGAATGCTTTTTCCGGCCTTTGCAACTGCCTCACTGACAAATCCGGCGGCTCTGGCCAATGACTGGCGCAAAGAAATTCAAGTCCTTTACTCTCCGCCTCTTCAACCCAATGAGCCCCACTCGTATCTTGCCTCGGGCGCCGCCGGAAGTGGAAGATTGGGAATGAATTTAGGGTATTCGGGCAGTTCGCAGGAAGGTGTTGCGTTTCATAATGTGTTCGCAGGAGTCGCGGCGAGAATTAAACGCCTGTCAGTGGGATTAGGAACCCGAATCATGGGGATCGGAAGCAATATCGAAACGGCGTTAGACGCCGCAGGAATTTTTCAACTGACAAGGAGAATCCATTTAGGAGGCGTCCTTTACGATTCTCTCGGAACTCGCCAATTGGGAATGGGTATCGGCTGGTTGTCGCACGATCGTTTTTCGCTTCAAGTCGATCTGCTTGTGCCTTTCGATTTTAATCAACACCTTGTCTCGAGCGAATATGCTGTCACCGCTGCCGGCGTTTGGTATTTCTACCGTTTCGGATTTTCGTTAGGAACACGATATAACCAAATCAGTTCTTTGGGCCGCGACGAGAAGTCCATAAGTTTAAACGTGGGGACCTTTGTCAGATTAGCTCCCAACTGGAGCGTAATTGCGTTTTACAACTCCGCCCCGACATCGGTTTCGGTAGGCCTCGGATGGAACTTAGCACCGTCCTCTCAGCAGCTGATTGAATTTTTTCAGGATAAGAGTCAGAAACAGATTGAGCAGAAGTAACAAAGGTCTCTCACGCGACTGCGAGATTGCTTCGTCGCTTCGCTCCTCGCAAAGACGGGTTGAAACCTAGTGGAGTAGGCTCCAAAAGATTACGAACATCGCAAGTGCTAAGCGGTACCACGTAAACAAAGCGAGACTGGAAGATCGCAAGTAGCGCAGCATGAAATGGATGCTGATAAGACCGAAGAAGAACGAAGACAAAAATCCAACCACTAAATACTTCCAGTCCATTCCGTGTCCAAGCGATTCGATGAGGGGTTTAATCTTCGAAACGATTGCTCCCAGAATAATCGGTGTACACAGAAGAAAAGAAAACTTCGCAGCCGCATCTCTCGAAAATCCGAGGAGTCTTCCCATTCCCATGGTCGATCCGGAACGAGACACGCCGGGAATAATGGCGAAAGCTTGAGCGCAACCAATACAAAGCACGTCAAAAAATCGAAGTTCGTCCATTTTTCGAAGGGCTGGATACTGTCTATCGACCCAAAAAATGATAAAGCCTACAAGCGACAACGTCATCGCAATCAAAAGCGGATTCCGGAACACCGTTTCCGCATAGTCATTGAATAAAACTCCTGCGACCGCTCCTGGAATCGTCCCGAGGACAATCCACCAAAAAAGCATCCGATCGGGTTCGAACCCAATGCGTCTTTCGAGGATGGATTGCAATCCACCCATCGCGATTCCCCAGAGCTCTTTAAAAAAATAGATAAAAAGCGCGATGAGAGTTCCCAAATGCAAAAAGACATCGAAGGTCAGACCGGGATCTTCCCACTTCATTAACCAAGGAAACAAAATCAAATGCGCTGAAGAACTGACCGGAACGAACTCAGTGACTCCTTGAATCATTCCGAGGATGAAAGACTGAAAAAGATCCATGTTTTTTATCTCGCTTTAACAGAATTGTACTGAAGCATCAGCGCTTTTAAAAGCTCTAGATTCAAAGCAGGGACTTTATTATTGTTCACGCCTTCCATATCGGTCGCGGAAGTCAGAGCATTCAAAATCGCTTCTTCCGTCGTCTCAATCACCGCTTTGTAAGCCGGATCTAAAAACGTATCGACGACCATATTAAATTGAACCTCGGGATGCGGCGGCTGACGAGGCACGACATTGGCTGTTGAAAAACCAATAATGATTTCACCACTCGAATGAGCGCCGTAACTTCCCACGCGCCCTATTCCCAGTGCGGCTCGCCGACAAAGGCGATTCATTTGCATCGCTGTCAAAGGCATGTCGGTGGCAATGACGACAATAATCGAACCGTAGTTATTCACTCGACGGTTATAGGTGCCTTGTTCATGGAGCAGGCTTCTACCGACGGGAAATCCGTCGATTTTAAGATGTTCCATCACACCGAAATTCGAATTGACGAGAACGCCCATCGTATACTGTCGATCTCCCAGAGGAACCACTCGGCTCGAAGTCCCAATCCCTGCTTTAAAATCGCAGCAAATCATCCCCGTTCCGGCACCCACAGCCCCCTCGTCGGGTTTGTCGGTTGTCGCGGTGTCTAATGCTTGAAAGACGTGCTGGGGTTTGACGTGCAATCCAATCGCATCATTTAAAAAACTATCATCGCATTCGCCGACAACAGGAATAATCACTTCTTGAAGCTCGCGGATATTTCCGTACTTCTCGACCATCCACTTCACGATGCTGTCGCCGACCCGTCCCACTGAGAGTGTGTTGGTCAAAGCAATCGGAGTTTCGATAATTCCCCACTCCATGACTTGAGTCAGTCCTGAAACTTCACCGGCTCCACTTAAAATAAAACTGCCGCCGACCACTTTTTGATTATAAATATCGTCGTTAGGATGAATGACCGTCACCCCTGTACGGACAGGACCGTTCCCTGGTTTTCTACGACCCGATCCTTCGATGAGAGTCGAGTGTCCGACTCTGACACCTTTGACATCGGTGATGGAATTTAGAGGCCCTGGCTGATACTCACCGATGAAGACGCCGAGGTCTCTCAGGCGCAAGCGCTTCTTCGAGTCCTCTCGGTATTTTTGAAAGAGATTCATCATGCCTTTGCCATTTGACGCCATCTTTGGACGGCGGGAGTCAGTATTCTCTTAATTAAGCTTTCATAAGTCATTCCCGATTTTTCGGCGATAATCACCAAATCACTAAAACCAGGAGTCAATCCAGGGAGCGGATTGATTTCGATAAAATAAATATTTCCCTTATTGTCGATCTTAAAATCCACTCGCGCGACATCTCGACAACCCAGTTCGACAAAGGCCTTTTTAGCAAAGACTTGAATCTTTCGATCCATTTCTTTTCCTAAACTAACAGGACACCTCTGAGAAAAGATTGGGTTGTCGTAAGGATTCACTTGTTTTGCTTCGAACCCGTAGACCGGAAATTTTCCCGCAGAGGGAGAAAATGCAATTTCCATAGGACCAAGAATTTTTAAAGTCGAATTGCCTAAGAGCCCTATCGTGAATTCACGGCCTTCAATATATTCCTCACACAAAATCGGACTGTGAAAACGCTGCCACTGCTGGGCCGCCACCTGATTTAATTCTTCTTGAGTACTGACGACTGATTTATCGTAAATCCCTTTGGAAGTGCCTTCATGATTAGGTTTTACAATCACCGGAAATTTCAGACCGCTCTCAACCGTTTTCCCACCCTGGTACAGCCTGTGAGCCGGAGTTAAAATGCCGGTATGATCTAAAATCCGCTTAGTAATGGCTTTATCGAGCGTAATCGCCATGCACGTCGCATCACTTGCCGTGTGCTCTATTCCTAAGAGATCACAAACGGCCGGAACTTGCGCTTCACGTGCACGCTTGTTGGATCCCTCCGCGATATTAAAGACCACATCGATCCGGTGTTCTCGAAGTTTTTCTCCGAGACTTTTTGTCGCTTCAATCGGGATGACGTTCAGCCCGAATTTTTTAATTGTGCTTGAAATCGCTTCCACGGTTTTAGGCGAATCAAACTCGGCTTCTTTTTCGTAATCCGGATCTCCCGGATCTTTTCGCTTCAAATTGTAAACCAATCCAACATTTGGAGTCATCGTCCTCAAACGTTTGGGAGAACGCGAAGTTTTCGTATTCAAGTCGAGCCGTCCGACAGCCGCATCTAAAATTTTTAAAATAGTTTGGTTATAATCAAGATTCAAAAGGCGGGTCGATTCAAAAATACCCGCTCCCGGTTGAAGACTGGGAAGCGCATTGATCTCAAGAAAAAAGATTTCATTATCCGGCGTAATTCGAAAATCTGCTCGGGCAAAATCTACAATCCCAAGTGCCGGGATAATCTTTTTCATGTGCTCGTTCAGTTGTAAACGGACAGAAGGCTCAATCTGAGCGGGGCAGCGGATGCTCACTGCATCGTCTTTATGATTTTTGCAATCGTAGTCGTAAATATTGGCTTCTTGCGATTTGGAATTTCTCTCGCCTTCAACAAAAACGTATTCAAGAGCCTCTAAAACTCCTCCGTCCCCAAGACCGGAAATAAAAGGCACGGTCACATCTCGTCCCGGAATGAAACGCTCAATCAAAAGACCCTGATGAAAAAGCTTGAGAGATTCCGTTCCATAGGAAAGTAATTCTTCTGCATCACGGCAGTAAGAACGCTCGGTAATCCCTTTGCTCGAGCCTTCGTAATTCGGCTTCACAAACGCGGGATAAACAAACTCGCGCGCGACACTCTGCAATTCCTCAATCGTATTAACGAAGTAACCTTCGGCCACGGGAACTTTGCGACTGGCGAGCATCTGTTTTGTTAGAAACTTATCTAGAGTCAGAAAACATCCATAAGGTCCTGAACCCACATAAGGCAGTTTTAATTGTTCAAAAATGGTCGGACCTAGGCTTTCGCGGCCAATACCGTAGTAACCTTCGGCAGTGTTAAAAATCAGATCGGGTTTGGCGGCTTTGAGGTCGGTAATCCAACTCGACACCGAGCTTTGAACCGTCATTTCGACATCCAAAACTTCGTGACCCGCCGAAGCAAGTGCGTTGTGAATCGAAGCAATCGTTTCGGGGGTGTCGAACTCGGCTTGCTCTAAAGAATCATCCGTTTTTTTATTGAATACAAATGCGATTTTCACGTTTGATATTTATCGGTTGAATTCTCAGCAATGTAAATAGTTTTTCAAACTTATTGCATGAGTGTGTGAAGATAATCTGCCGCTAAAACGCAAGTCTCTTCGTTTTTAAAATCACGTCTGCCAGATAAAATGGGAGCCACTTCGACGACGTCTCCTCCGATGACTTTGAAATTCGATTTTACTTTGGAAATCAACTCTCCGACAAACTCAGCTGTGAGTCCGTTGATTTCGGGAGTGCCGGTTGCAGGGGCGAGTCCCGAATCCGTGCCGTCAATATCGTTTGAAATGTAAATGTGCTTTGCTTGGATTTTTTTAAAATGCGCGAGAATGTTTTGAATCGCTCGGTCTTCGTTGCCCACAATCTCTTTCGCCCAAAATTGGGTCACGGGATAAGTTTTCTCCCAGTGTTCTTTGGGTTTTCCCGAAGTTCTGACTCCCACTTGGACAAGACTGCGCGGTTTCATGATTTTTTGAGCCAGATACGCCCAAGTTCCAAAACAATACTTCACGCCCAGGCGGTGCTCCATGAGATCGGTGTGTGCGTCAAAATGCAAAACCGCGAAATTATCGTGGAAGCGTTTTTCACAATCAACAATCGCCGGCCAGGTGACACTGTGATCGCCCCCGATGAGATAAACTTCGAGATTGGGATTGAGTTCTCTTAAAGCCGCATAGGCCGCTTCAGCAATCGACAAAGGACTGACCGGTAGAGCGCCGTTCACGCCCGGAAAAAGGGATTCTTTTGTCGCTTTGATTTGAGACTCAGAGAGCATTTCGTCATGAAGAAGCTGGGGGACCACAATGACGTCTCCGACGTCTAAAACGTCTTTTGGGTAGTTACCGTACTTTTCGAGGTAGGCTTCGCGAACGCCAATCGGACCGAAGTTTGCGCCTCGCATTATTCCCGCTCCCGTGTCGGAGGGAATTCCCAAAACGACGCCTCGGACTCGACGTAATTTTTGTAATCCATTTTCCCAGGCGACTGAAACTTCCTTCGCGTCGCTCGTCCCATAAAGTTGGGTTAAAAGTCGCGTGGCGTATCCTCCTCCCGTCGACGGAGTGTAGATTCCTTTTCCCGGAGGTCTCAAAAAAAGCCGTAATCTCTCAAGTGCGCTCAGCAACATAGACTAAAAGGATAACCGATGATCCAACTGTTCACAATTTTTAGAGAAATCCCTCATTTTCCGCTTGTGATGATACCCCGTTTCATTTATTAACTTGTGCAATGCCACTAGAACTCAAGTCCCTGTCAAAAGACTTTGGAGGATTTCGTCTCTCTCCACTGGATCTTAAAATTGAAAGAGGAGAATTTTTCTGCCTTTTGGGACCTTCGGGTTGCGGAAAAACAACGGCACTTCGACTCATGGGTGGTTTTGAAACCGCGACTTCGGGAAGCCTCTTTTTAAAAGGTTCGGACATCACCAAACTCCCCCCTCACAAACGCAATATTCACACCGTTTTTCAAAGATACGCGCTTTTTCCTCACCTGAACGTTTTTGAAAATGTGGCTTTTAGTTTGAGACTCAAAAAACGTCCGCTCTCTGAAATTCAAGAGCGCGTGAAAGAAGCTTTGAAACTGGTCGAGATCGAAAACCTGGCAACTCGCAAAACGAATCAGATCAGCGGGGGCCAAAGTCAGCGTGTGGCTTTAGCGCGCGCAATTGTCGATAGACCCGATGTTTTGCTTTTGGATGAGCCCTTGTCGGCTTTAGATCCGGCCCTCCGCACCAAAATGCGCGAGGAATTAAAAGCGATTTGCAAAAAAGTGCAATTGACGTTCGTCATGGTGACTCATGATCAAGAAGAAGCTTTGCAGCTCTCGGATCGCATGGCCGTCATGAAAGATGGAATTTGCCTCCAAGTCGGAACTCCCAAAGCGATTTACGAAGACCCCGTCGATAGCTTTGTGGCTCGCTTTATCGGACCCGTGAATGAAATCAAAGGCGAAATCGTCGAAGAAGTCGAGGGCGTACACGCGGTTCAGTCCCTTTGCGGGACCTTTAAAGTGAAAAAAAACGGGGTTGCACTCCCCAAACACATCTCGCTTCTTTTGCGACCTGAAAAAATGCGCATTTTAAGAACTAAAGCCAATGTGCATGACAATCTCATCGAAGGTCAGATCCAGGAATTGAGTTACTTAGGGTCTCGCACTGAGTACACGGTCAAAACCAAAGACAATGCTTTTAAAGTTTTTGAACAAGAGCTCGAACGACAAAAGAAGCGTTCTTTAAACCCAGGCGATAAAGTTTTTATGACCTGGCGAAGTGAGGATTCTATTGTCCTACCTGAAAGATAAGAGCGACTCGCTACAGACCGCTGCGAAAACGATTCCCGCATCCGCGTGGTTTTTTATGAGTTGGCTTGTCTTAATGACGCTGATTCCGTTTTTCATCATTGTCGGAATGAGTTTTCTCGAACGAACGGAGTTTGGGAACATCCGTTTTCACTTTAATTTTGATAACTATCTCGTCACCTTTAATGTCGTTTATTTGAAGGTGCTTTTAAAGACGTTGTGGTTAGCCTTGATTGCGACTGCAAGTTGCCTGGTCGTCGGTTTCCCGGTGGCATACTATCTCGCCAAGCAAGCAGGCCCGATGAAACAGATGGGGCTCATCCTTCTTTTTATCCCTTTTTGGACGAACTTTATTTTACGCATTTACGGAATTGTCTCTTTACTCGGCAATAATGGGCTTTTGAACCAAATGCTTTTGCATTACCAAATCGTGGATTCACCGGTGAGAATTCTTTACACTCGAGTGGGTGTGTACATCGGTTTGATTTACAACTACCTGCCTTTTTTGGTGGTTCCGGTTTACTCGGCCCTTGAAAAGCTAGATCCCACCTTAAGAGAGGCTTCGTTTGATTTAGGCGCCGGTCGAATTCAGACGTTTTTCAAAGTCGTGATTCCCAACATTAAAGAGGGAGTTTTCGTGGGAAGCCTGTTCGTCTTTATTCCCATGCTCGGTGAGTACGTGATTCCCGACCTTTTGGGGGGAGCTAAGGAAGCGTTTTTGGGAAAGGTGATGGTCGACCAGTTTTTTACGATGCAGAATTGGCCATTGGGAAGTGCGATGGCGACGCTTTTATCCGTCATCATGCTTTTTGCACTCATTCTTCAGAATCGCTGGAAGAAAAATTCGGGGGAAGCTCATGCAGCGTAGAAATCGGCTTGTCGAAACGATTTTTTGGCTCGTGATCGCGTTTTTATACCTGCCACTTTTCTACGTCATTTTTCAGGCATTTTTAGTCGATCCGCATAATTGGAAGAGCGGATTTACGATGATGTGGATCATTAAACTTTTTGATTCTCCGAGCCTTTGGTTGCCTCTGGGGACAAGTCTTGAAATTGCGGTGATTTCGGCGACGCTTTCGGTTTCTCTAGGCACTTTGGGGGCGGTTGGGTTAACTCCGATTGCAGCGATGTTACCTGCGACTTTTCAGACACTCATTATGCTTCCGATTCTTTTGCCTGAAGTGATTACGGGTCTTTCTCTACTTCTATTCTTTCTTCTCTTAAGAATGGAGCTCGGGTTTTGGACGGTTGTGATTGCGCACGCGAGTTTTAGCGCGAGTTTTGTGTACTTTATTATGGTCGAGCAGATTCGAAAGCTCGATCCGCAGATGAACGAAGCCGCACGCGATTTGGGAGCGAAACCCAATGAAGTGTTTTGGAAAGTGACTTTACCCAATATCCTTCCCGGGGTGATGGGAGCTTGGCTTTTGGCATTTACGCTTTCATTTGATGATTTTTTGATTTCGTTTTTTACAAGCGGTGCCGGGCTGACCACGTTGCCATTGAAGATTTACTCTTTAATGAGAATTGGCGTCACACCGGAGCTTAATGGACTCTCATTTTTTATGATCCTCATCAGCACATTCTTAGTTTTAATCCTCGTTTCAAAGGAGCAGAGTCGTAAATGGGTACTCAAAGGTTAATTGGACTAATTGTAGGTCTTGCCGTTGTCGTCGGTGGGATTTTTTATTTTAATTCGAAGACAAAACACGAAAACGTACTTCATATTTGTACGTGGAGTAATTACTTCCCCGAAACTTCGATTCAAGCTTTTACGGCAAAAACGGGGATTCGGGTGGAGTTAAGCTACACATCGAGTAACGAAGAACTTTTCTCAAAGCTCAAAGCAGGCGCTACGGGCTTTGATATTATTCAGCCTTCGGATTACATGCTCCGGCAGATGAACCAATTGGGGATGCTGGGCGCGATTGATCCTTCGAAGATTCCTAACCTTGTCCATTTAGAAGAGTTTTATAAGAATCTACCTTATGATCCGGGGTTGAAGTATTCGATTCCCTTTACCTGGGGAACGACCGGGATTGCGATTAATACGGAGAAAGTAAAGATTCCCGAAGGCGGCGTGGGCTGGGATATTCTTCTCAATTCCCCTGACACAAAACACACTTCCGTTTTGGATGATATGCGGGAAGTGTTCTCGGCGACGTTGCTTTATCAAAAGCAGAATCCTAATACTCGTGACCTTGCGATTTTAAAGGCTGCGAAAGAGGAGATTTCTAAAGTAAAAGAAAGAGTTTTGCTATTTACGTCTGAACCAAAGCCGCTTCTTTTAAATGGCGAAATCAATATTGCCCATATTTACTCGACGGATGCGATTCAAGCTTCGGCTCAGAATCCTAAGATTAAGTATTTCATTCCCAAAGAAGGTGGAATTGTTTGGACGGACAATTTTGCGATTCCAAAATCGAGTCCGAACTCGGAAATGGCGCATGCCTTTATCAACTTCTTCTTAGATCCCGACAATGCAGTGGAACTTGTGACCGCAAACCACTTGGCCACGCCCAGCAAAACGCTTAAGGCAAAACTTCCCGAATCGGAAAGAAATAATCCCGAAATCTATCCTTCACGCGAGGTCATGAGCAAAATGCACTTCCTAGAAGAAATCGGCGAAACCCTTCTTTTCATCAATAAGCTTTGGACTGAGATCAAGTCTTAACGTAACACCCCGTCGTTGCGAGGAGCCGTAGGCGACGAAGCAATCTCGCCGATAACAAGAACGCCTTATGCGGCGAGATTGCTTCGTCGCCTACGGCTCCTCGCAACGACGTTGTTTTCGACGGTCAGAGTTTCTTCTTCTTTTTCGTAAGCACGGCGGAATATTCCTTCCAGAATAAGGCTGCGGCGTAGCCTCGCCAGGGTCGCAGTTGTTCGACGACTTCCTTGGAGTGAAGTTCCAAAGCTCTCGCTAAGATTAAATCGGTTTCGGGAAATGCGTCCGGGTTTCTTAACGATTTGAGAGCGATGTAGTGCGCAGTCCAGGGCCCGATTCCCCGAACGGTCAGGATTTTTTTAATAAACTCTTCCACGTCTTGAGTCGGTTCGAGCGAAAGCTTCTTCTCTAAAATCGCTTTTGAAAATGTGACTAGAGCGTCTTTACGGGTTTGAGTTGTTTTAAGGCCTTTGAGATCGGACGAAGCAATTTGTTCGGGAGTGGGAAAGAGTTTAATCACTCTGTTTTCAAATCTAAGGCCTGAGTCCTTCCCGAGGCTTTCGATCAAGTCTTTCACCAATGCCCGCCCCTGCTCCACACTGACAAGCTGGCCCAAAATCGTTGCAACTGCCACTTCAAAAGGATCCCATCCCGAGGGAATGCGAATTCCCGGGTGTTTTTTGAGGAGCGACTTCATTTTAGGGTCGGTTTCAATTTGATTTGCAATAAGAAGCGGATCCGAATCAATGTCGAAGAGGCTTCGCACCCTTGAAAGAATTGCGGGAATTCTCGAAGTCTCCGGAAAATCAATTTCGACGAGAAGACGCGACTTGTCCGGCTCATTTGAAATCGTGACCGTTCCCACCTTGCCATCAAATTCGGCAATTCGATGCATCTTACCGGCTTCGAAGCGTTCGAGATCTCCCATCTCGTGAGAGCGGTAAAAATAGAGAAGCCCTTCAAAATCAAACGGAGGTCGATACGAAAGCGTGAGTTTCAATTTGTCATCGCTTGTGGGGGCAACGCGCCTAATCTCGGACGGTGTTTTTTTAAATCGTGATTTAAAAGCGTCGTTAAATCTTCGGATCGAACGAAATCCTGAGCCATAAGCAATTTCGGTAATCGGAAGCTGGGATTCGCAAATGAGCTTTCGCGACAGATTAAGCCTGTTTTCAAAAGCAATTTGTTTTGGCGTTTTGCCGATTTCTTCGATAAATAAGCGTCTTAAGTGACGGGCGGTGACGCCAAACAGCTCTGCTAATTCGTCTTCGTTCCATTCAAGAGTCTCGGGCATTTGGATTTTTCGAAAAGCTCTTTGAACGAGCGCTGAGGTGCCGGCCCAAGCAGGGGACTCCGGCGCACTTTCGGGCCGACATCGGAGACAAGGTCTGTAGCCTGCTTTTTCGGCGGCGATACGGTTTTGAAAAAACTCGCTGTTTTCGCGCTTGGGTTTTGCGGGACAAATGGGGCGGCAGTAAATCCCCGTCGTTTTGACGGCGATAAAGAATTTTCCATCAAAGCGGTGATCACGCGCTTTAACCGCCTCGTAGTAGATGTCATCTCGACTCATCTGTTCAACATAGCCTATTTCAAGCGCTCCCACTGGCTATTTTCGGACTTCGTCGTTTTAACATCCAGCATCGTAACTCCCGTCATTGCGAGGAGCCGAAGGCGACGACTTGTCCGGCGCAGCTTTAGCGGAGACGGAAGCAATCTCGCCGATAACAAGAGCGTCCTTTTGCGTCGAGATTGCTTCGTCGCTCTTACTTTTTTATGTTAAAATTTCACCTACATGGGGGATTTCAAATGATCAAAAAAATTCTATTAGGGCTTCTTGTCATTATTCTGATTTTTTTGGGTTATGTCTCGACCCGCGAAGGCAAGTTTCGTTATGAGTACAGCGAAGTGATCCATGCCCCCGCAGATAAAGTGTTTGAGATGATGAGCGACTTTAAAAAGGGAAGCCTATGGTCTCCGTTTGAGCGAGTCGACCCCACGATGAAGAAAACTTATCTTGGTACTGATGGCCAGGTCGGCTCGGTATTGGAGTTTGATGGGAACAAAGAAGCCGGAAGTGGCAAATTGGAAATGCTGAAATTGGTCCCCAATGAAGCGGTGGATATTAGACTCATCATGACGAAGCCCTTTAAGGCAGATAATCTGATTGAGTACCGGTTAAAACCCGAAGGCGACGGAACACGTTTTACCTGGTCCCTAAGCGGAGATGGTGGATTTCCGAACAAACTCATTACACTTTTTATCGATTGCGAAAAAATGGTGGTCGACCAATTCAAAAAAGGAATCGCAAATCTTAAACCATTAGTCGAAACAAAACCATAATAGGATCATCCCATGTCATGTCTTAATCCTGTTTCTTGTTTGAGAGCCTTTGTGCAAAAACGTCGCAAAGAAAAACTTCGGTGTGATTGGCTTGCTCAGCGCGCGAAATCAAATTGCTCGATTGAGCCCGATATCGAATTTGTGGGTCAGTATCCACCGTATCCATTTATTTCGATCGACGGGCCCTGTCGGATGGAAACTGATATCTCTGTTTGGATAGCAGATCAAAAGGACGCAAAACCCGAACTCAAAATCGGGAGCGATGTTTTTATCGGTAGAAATTCGTATCTCGGAGTTTATCAATCTTTAACGATCGGAAATTCGGTGATGATTGGCGCTTACTCCTACATCACGACCGCAAATCACGATTTTAAAAGTCGTGAGATCCCAATGTCGAAGCAGGGTTTTACAAGTTCACCGATTAAAATTGAATCCGATGTTTGGATAGGTGCCCATTGTGTCGTGCTTCCGGGCGTGACGATAGGAACGGGATCGATTTTAGCCGCAGGTAGTGTTTTGAATCAAAGTATCCCCCCGTATGAAATTTGGGGCGGCGTCCCTGCAAAGAAATTAAAAGACCGACCGTAGTCGACTTACTGAGAATCTGCTTTTTTCTCTCGCCTGCGACATTCGTCGTAGCGTCTCTTAACGCTATGAGCGAACCAATCAGTCGATCGTTTTGAAGAAAGTTTTGGAGAATCTAAGGTGAGGTTGGGCATCTGAGCATAAGGAGCTTCTCTTCCCTTTTTTTTACTCCAAACCTCGCGGACCTTTTCCCAGATCTCAGAAGATTCAAAGTCCTCGTCTTTTTCATGTCGAGCGGCTCTTCGAATCGAGCGATCCGAAATCTCGTGGTGTTTTCCAAACTCCACCATCGATTTCAGAGAATTTGTGATTTCATCTTTGGGATTGCCGTCGGGTTGGTAGGATAGGAGGTCCCCATCGGCCACGAGCCTGCGATTTCCCACGTCCGAAAGCGCCATTTGAAAAGCAGCGTTTCTCGAGGAATAAATCCCAGAGTTATAGTCTGCAAAACGATAAAGGATATCCTGATACTTTGCTTCGTACGCGAGAAGCCGGGATGCGCCTGCTAAGACGCCGCCCTTGCGAGTATAAAGCTGGTCTCTGATCTCATGATCCGAGAGGCCTTTCCATTCGTCCATTTCTTTGGCGTAGGAGACTTTGACTTGCATCGAGCCTGCGGTTGTAACGGGGTTGAGATCTTCAATCCATCCGTTACCCATGAGTTTTGAAACGAGT
This sequence comes from uncultured Bdellovibrionales bacterium, assembly GCA_937903155.1. Classification (GTDB taxonomy): domain Bacteria; phylum Bdellovibrionota; class FAC87; order UBA2466; family UBA2466; genus CALCZU01. The sequence goes on along the minus strand of CALCZU010000012.1, from coordinate 2,846 downwards.
GACGCCATAACCAGCGAACCTGGAAAACGATGGCGGACTGAAGCTTCGATATCGCGGAAGAGCCTATCGAGATCGCTTTCGGTTTTGAGGCGAGCGATTCTTTTTTCGAAACTTGTTTTATTCCCCGGCGCATGCGCTTCGAGAATTGCTTTCACTGCAAGTCCCGCCATCGGGCCGAGTCGCGCAAACTTTTTCTTAAGCCCCTGGCGGATAACGGATGGCAGATTTCGAACCGCAGGATCGATTTGAAAGCCGGATTCCTGTTCGACGACCGCAACTACCGCGCAAACCCGTTCTGGCGTTACCGGACGTCGAGTCTTCTCAATTCCTTCGATAATATCTTCGGCCCAGCCGACTCTGTCTTTGAGATCCGAAGGAATAAAGTGAATGATTTCATCGGGAGAAGTCGATGAGATGTAGGGAGCAATTCGACTTGAAGTACAACCTGACAAAATCGACAAGAACAAGAATGAAATTATGCGAGTCGTTCTAAGACACATGGGGCAAAACAATATCGCACCCAGTGAGAAAATGAAATCAACAAGAAACGTTAATCTTTTGGAACATTTTCTTCTGGCGCATCAACCCATTTCATTCCAAGTTTGATTCGCCAAACGACTTTCACTTCCTCTTTAGTTTCAACCCATGCTTCGAAACGAGGTTTATCTGCTAAAAACTTAAATTTCTTACCAGGCATTCCTACCCACTCCCCAGGAACTACGCTGTTGGGTGCAAGATATTGGTCGGATGAAAATACCCCGTCTTCATTGACGAAGTCGGGAACCCATTTTGGAGGTTCGAGACGAGTTTCATACCTTACATACAGATGATTTTTAAAGCGGTAAGGATTTTTTACTTCTGGGGCTCCATAAGCTTTTAAAAGCTTTTTATCATCCTGAGGATCTTTATTAAACTCGTATGGATAAACACATCTCTCTTTATCCACAATTTCATCGCCCACTTGTACTCTTTCTCTTCTAGGAGAGTTCTCTTTTTCGGCTATTTGATGACTGAATTCCTTCGGAGCAACGTATCTGGGAATCAACGATCGTTGCTCACCTGAAAGTTTTGTTCCTGACACAAAAAACAAAGCAATCATCAGTGCGGCAGGACTGTAGTGTTTCATGGTGATTGGTCCTCAATTCCGGTGTCGTCCGTCGAGGTTTTGTCCTTGGTGCCGGATTCAATCGAAGGTGTCTGGTCTTTGATCCCAGTTTCATCTAACGGACCACGAGTAGACGGTTCAACGACACTATCAATTTTGGCTGCATTTTTTTCTGAAGACTGACTATTTTCTCGTGCCTTTTTATTCTCGGGTTCCTGACTATCAAATTCTGCCGAATTTGAATGCGTTTCCAGCTCTGTCTGACCAAAATTTAATTTTGCGCACTTATCACCTCTCATAAAAGCAATTTTCTCAGTAATGGACGTCTGCGCGTTACAACCGGCGCGCATGAACTCACCGTTAACATACTGGTAGAAAAATAAATTATCTTGGAAGTTGAGCGAGGACCCTCGAACTAAAAGGGGCGTATGATCTTTGCCGCAGTGATCTACTAGTGGACCCTCGACGAGGCCCGTCGCCTTTTGAACCAGTACAAATTCACATTTTCCATTTGCGCTTGTGTCAGAGGAAGGCCTCCACTTGATTCCTTCACCTTGCGTGAAGACATGGACTAGTGAATAATTCGGATCTCGTGACTTTGGGAGTTGAGCTCCGCATTCTTTAAATTCATTAACGTTAAATTTTTTCGCTTGTACATAACTTGAAGCACGACTTCCACTGTGATTGACTAGTCTCTCTTCATTCTTTGAGCTATTGGTTTCGTGCAAGCTTTCAGAAAAAGCCGCCGTTGCAATTATACAAAATATCAAAGTCATTTTTACTGACATTTTCCTGCCGCCTCCAGTCGGTCTTTGGAGCTACAACCCGCACAACTTTCACAGTGAAAGCAATAACATTGGTCATACCGATTACGAACCTCGTTCCACTTAGCGTGGGTAGAAGGATTTGCTTGAATCGCTTTAATCAGTCTGACGGCATCGTAACTATTAGGATCTTTGACTAGCACTTTAGAGATTTGATCGATGACTTTCTTCTTCATTGTTTCATCTGCAGATGCAAGAGCGGAAACCAAATCCGAGACATGTTCTTTCAGGGGTTCTTTTGTAGTGGGCTGAGGACTTCCTGCCTGTGCCGGATTTGCTTGGACCGAATTATTGGCGTCTTCAATAGCTTTATTGGCTCTGTCTAACGTACTTTGAATTCCTTGGTACTGGCCACCGCCGCTTGTTTCATTTTGAGATTGAGGATTGACCGAGCTTGCTTTCGATGTTCCAGCAGCTGTTCCGGACGGAATATTGATTGAACTTGATGCCATCGCAGGAGAGTTCATCGTATTTGTAAAATTCGAAACTGAAGGAGGTGATCCACTATCACTCACTGGCATCACAGGATAAGCCGGAAAGTTCCCCTCATTTGCTAATAAATCTTGAGCTTGGCTTTTCAGTTTTTCATCGGGTGAATTCTTTGCAATTTCAGCTAGATTTTCTTTGAGACGCTCCGGATCCGTTCTGAGATATTTCTCAAGCGCTGGATTGGGAGTACTTGTCTTCGCGTCAAAACCCAGTTTAGCGAGGTCTTTTTTCACGTCGTCAATTGTAAAAGCACCCACTGCTTTTCCGGTATTCGCAGGAGCATTATCCGCTACCGATTTATCACTAGGATTTTTCAACGAGGCAACGCTACGTGTGCCTCCGCACGAGTTCGAAGTTTGAAGCGCAAGTTTTTTCATCAAAACATCGCTATTTTTAAACGCCGCCAGTTCACAGATCGGAAGAGCGTC
>CALCZU010000011.1 GCA_937903155.1 uncultured Bdellovibrionales bacterium | reverse complement strand
CGATCTCAGCGCACAAAGGTTGCCGCGGGTGCTGCGCACCCTCGCAATGACGGAATGTCGATCTTTTCAACAGAGATTCCACTTACTGTGCTAAATTCGAGGAATGAAATTAAAATTCGTGTCTTTATTTTTGTTTTTCACACTTCCACTCTTTTCAACTGAAGCTCCATTGACGCATGACTTAGATGGAGTTGAGATTACTTATACTTACTCGGATGGTGGTTCTTACAATGTTAAATATACTCCCAAAGGAGTTCTCTACCGCTTTCTCAGTGGAGAAGCGGCAAACGATTGGTGGGGGCCTTTTCCGTATAAAGCTTATAAGACCGAAAATGGAGAATACTTTTTAGGTTGGTATGAAAAAGGCTATGGGGATCAAATCACCCATCTTGTGAATTTAAAAACAAAAACACTTTATGGCAGTGGGATTATCGTCAAAAAAGATCGCACGATTGAGCACTTTCAAAAAGCGAAGATTGATAAAGTCACGGGCTTTAAGCATTAAAGTTTAATAGGACTTCCAAAATTGCGGCTCGTTGCTCCATGGGTGACGGATTTTTCGCTCGCGCCACGAATGGTAAACGCGCTGACTTCATCGACGATAATTGAAAGCGCATTTCCGCGACGCTGGACTTTTCCTTTGATTTTTAGGAAGCGATTATTGCGGATAATGTCTTCATACTTTTCATAAGTCTCTTTTTTTACAATAAAGTCTAAACTGCCTTCGTCGTCTTCTACCGTCAGAAATGCGACCCCTTTCGCGGTCGGAGGTCTCTGATTCACTGTTAAAATTCCTGCGTAATACAATTGCGTCCCATGTCGTAGAGTTTTTGCTTGTCGGCTTGTGAGTTTAGGTAATTCTGGCATCGACTTTCTTAATGCTGTCATCGGGTTTCCTCGAACCGAATACCCGAGGGCTCGATAGTCTGCAGAAATCGATTCTAGCAACGTCATTGCCTCAAAAATCTGACCGCCCTCAGGCATCGGATTCTCTGAAAAGAGAAGCAATTGGGCCGAGTTTTTCTGATCAAAGAGGTTATGAAATGCGATGGAATTCCAAAACGTATGTCTTTGATCACAACCAAAGCACGAAAAAACATCCGCTAAAGCCATAAGCTCAATGACATCTCTTGAAAGTTTAGTGCGTTTGATAAAATCGAATAGGCTCTCAAAAGGTTTATCAATGCGTTCGGATTCTAAAACTAGGAAATGACGGTGCATCTCTTCTTGGGTAGAAGAGCCTTTGATATCCGATTCTTTTAACTCGCGCTCATGCGTTGCATTCATCCAACGAATATCTTGTTCGTGAATTTTTCGAACATTGCGAAAACCCATTCGAACCGTATTCTTTTTTTCCATCTTGGCATCCCAATCCGAGAGATTAGGATCAATCGGAAGCACCCTCACCCCTTGGCGTTTCGCTTCGTTGATCAGTGTGTCGATGGCATAAAATCCCATCGGTTGAGAATTGACTAACGCACACAGAAATTCTGCAGGATGATGGCATTTCAAATACGCTGAGCAATAAGCAATCTTTGCAAAAGAAGCAGCATGAGACTCGGGAAATCCATAATGAGCATATCCCTTCAAATAGCCAAAAAGTTCATCTGCCCATTTCTTGTCGACGCCGCTTTTAATGAGTCCTTGGTACAACCGCCCCCCCATGGTTTCAACGGCTTCGGCCGATCGCCAAGACGCAATCGCCCGTCTTAACTGATCCGCTTCTCCTGCCGAAAACCCCGCTTTTAGAATCGCCACTTTCATAATCTGTTCTTGAAAGATAGGGATTCCATAAGTTCGGCCTAATGCGGGCTCGAGATCCGGATCCGGTAGACGATAAGGGTTTCCCGCTCGAGCGGCATCCCGTCTTTTCATATAAGGCGTAATCATCTCGCCCACATTGGGTCCCGGTCTGACAATGGCGACTTGAACGACTAAATCGTAAAACGTTCGGGGTTGAGTTCTCGGAAGCATCGCTTTTTGCGCTCGAGACTCAATTTGAAAACAGCCTTCAGTCTCTGCTTTGCAAATCATGTCGTAAGTCGCTTTATCTTCGCTCGGAATATCGTGCCAATGGATTCCGATATAATCTGCGCATTTGTGAAGCGCGGTTAAAAACCCCAAAGAAAGAATATCGAGTTTTAAAAGCCCTACCGTATCTAGATCATTTTTATCCCATTGAATAATTGTTCGATCTTTCATCCGCGCGGGTTCGACCGGGACAGTTTCGGTGATGGGTTCGTGGGACAAAGTAAATCCGCCCGAATGAATCGAGAGATGTCGAGGAAAGTCGAGTAACTCTTCTCTCAGTGATTGTAAGACTTCTTTTTTCTCTTTAAGGTCTCTTGCAAGCTTCTCAAAATCTCGTTTTAACGCACTCGCCGAAATCGTTCCGACAGGAATTCCAATCGCTTTACTCAGTTCTAAAAAAGAACTCTTTCTTTGGTAAGTTCTGACGGCCGAAACCATCGCCGCTCGGTCGCGACCATAGCGTGAATAAATATATTGGATGATTTCTTCTCTTCTTTCGTGTTCAAAGTCGACATCGATATCGGGTGGCTCGTCTCTTTCCTCGCTAATAAAGCGTTCAAAAAGAAGATTCATCCGAACGGGATCAATCGCGGTCACGCCTAAACAATAGCAGGTGATCGAATTCGCGGCCGACCCTCGTCCCTGACAAATAATATTTTTACGACGAGCAAACTCAACGACATCATAAATCGTCAAAAAATAACTCGCGTAATTTTTTTCTTGAATCAATGCCAATTCTTTTCGAATTTGCTCGTCGACAGCCGAAGAAATCACGCCTTTGTAAATCTGATGCGCGCCTTTTAAAACTAAATCTTCGAGATAACTTTGCGGCGTGTGTCCGTCAGGGATCAACTCGACAGGATAAGTGTAGGTCAATTCTGATAGCGAAAACGTACAGCGCTCTGCAATTTCTTCCGTCGCATGTATCATTTGAGGCATTTCTTTAAAAAGCGCCCGCATTTGCAAAGGAGATTTTAAATACCGTTCGGAATTTTTAAATAACTTCTTTCCCGCGGTTTGTAAGGTAACCCCTTCACGAATGCAGGTCAGGCAATCTTGGAGCCTTTTTCTTTCAGGCAGATGGTAATGGACATCATTGGTCGCAAAGACTTTAATCCCGTATTTCCGACTTTGTTCGAGGGCTTCACACGTCCGTTTTTCATCTAAACCATCCAAATAACGGCAAAGAGGAAGATACAGCCTCTCTGAAAACATCTCTTTTAGTTCAGAGAATGCGGTCGTCGGTTTTACTTCTGAGAATGCGATAAGCCCTGACGAGCGTTTATCCTTTTCTAAAAAACTAAAAAGCTCTGCGAGTTTCAGAGAACCCTTCCCTTTTTCTTTCCCCGAATGAAGTGCTGTGAGAATCACACACAAAAGCCCGTAAGAAGCTCTATTTTGGACTAACAGAGTGAGATTCGGATGATCAGAGAGAGTGAGTTCAGCACCCGTAATCAATTTAAGATGCGGGATTTTTTTTGCAACTTCATAAGCCCTGGGAATTCCATACACTCCATTGATATCGGTGATCGCAACTGCTGGCATTTGAAGTTGCGCTGCCCGAACAATGTAATCGCGGGCATCCGCAGCGCCTCTTAAAAATGAAAAATTTGATTTACATTTTAGTTCAACAAACAACGAACACCTCAGCCGTAATAGCCGTGCAAAAAATAATCGTCGTTATTTTCTTTAAAAATCCAAACGGGCGGTTTACCAGCGATTTGGAGCCGATAGTAACTGCGCACCACTTCACTTTGAATCCAATCGGTTGAAATCTGTTCGACATTCGACCAATGCAGAATTTTATAGGGACGACTGCGGATAAAAATCGTGTCCTTTGCAATATGCACGGGCTCTGGACGGCGAAGAAGTTTTGTGGGCCGCATCGGGATATAATCGTTTAAATCAGGAGCTGCTTTTTGTTCTTCGGAACATTTCTTCCAACTTCTCTCTGGCAACGGATTTTCGTTAATCGTCGCTCGAAAAACTCTTCCCTTATCTAGCCCTTCCGAAAGTTGTGCAAATGTGGAATTGAGTTTCTCTTCCGTATTCTCAGACGAAAAAAAGCCACTCTGGCTTTTGGAATTTCTCACCCTTTGAAGCACTTCGAATTCAAGAGACTGAACAACAGATTCTAAGGGTTTTCTGTCTAAATCTCGAGAAAGCCTTTCTCGAAAAATAGGAAGCGCCCCTCGGGATGTCGTTTGAGGAAACATAAATTCTAATCTCCATTCTCGAATAGGCTCTTTCGTAAATGAAAACTTCTCTAGATTGAGTTGGAGACGGATGCTGCTGACACAGAAACCCCGCCCATACATCCGATTAAAGATGCGATCGAGAATCGGCTTTATAAAATAAAGGAGCGATTCAATCGTCGAAAACTGTTCCCTCTCTTCGAATTCCCGTAGTTCAATGATTTTTTCAGCAGGAATCCATAAAGGCCACGGAACTCCAATTTCTTTTTGAATCCGAGAACTCAAAAACACGGCCACCGATCCAAAGCGTGCAGACAGTTCTCCTAAAGGAATTTTCAAAAACTGCGAAACGGCCTGAACTCCCACTTTTTTTAAAGATTCAATCAATTTAAGAGTTTTTTCCATGACTTCAACATCGACACGAAAAGGTTCTACAAAATCTATGAACGAAGTAATCGGAAGACGATGAAAATCAAGGGTTCCATACTCGATTAAAATCAGAGATTCCAAAAGAGAATCTGCTATCTTCACCGTGGCTTCGAGTTCAAATCGACGGAGTAAAACCTGCATCCGCGCTAAAAAATTTTCTTCCGTATAAAGTCTGTGACAAGATCCGATTTCGATAAAAACAAAACCCTTTCTTTTCACACAAAGGGTTGGACTAAAACGCAGACAGGCTTCGGCAAAAGCGCCAATCTCTTCTGGAGTTTTTTTCAAACGAATCGCGGCAACTCTCATGAGATGACCGTGGGCTCTATCGAATGACTTCGCTTATTTTTAACGATGCGAATTAAAAAATGTGCATCGTCGGCCGCTGCAGAGGGAGCATGATCGATTTCGACTTGTAAGCATACTGGCCATTTAGGCTTTATCTCTTCAGTCAGTAAAATCAGACTCGAGTGACAACGCTCTGTTAAAAGTTGGAGGGCTTTTAACGGTCTTTCTTCTTCAAATTGATTGGGCGCGACGACACAATTAAAAACATGCGAACGCAGGGCTTTTCGAAGAGTGACAAATAATTCCTTGCCGCAATCGGCAAAAATAAACCGATTTAAACTAATCCCTCTTTGAGAAAATGCGGTAGGCAGTAAATTATATTTTTCTTCCGCCCAAAATACGATGAGCGTGGGATTTTCTCTAAAAAACTGCGCCAACCATTCAATCTTCGCCGTCCCTGAAATTTCAGAGATGGCAGACTTCGGAACTCCGCACGCAAGACTGCTCGAAGGCCAAAGGCCCCGCAAAATTCTTCCTTCTTTCTCTGCAATCAGCTGTCGTAACTCCGAAGGGCTTGTTTTTTTCGTCTGAAAAGGTGTCATTCTCATCCCATTTTCATTCATATTAAGGGTGGGAATTTAATCATACCATACATATGTATGGTATCTACTAAAAACGTATCTTCCGTCAATTCAGAACCAGGTAAGAACAAAAACTCCTTAAATAATCCTATTTTGCCATTTTCAATTCGGGCGGATAATCTAGCCCGATGTTGAAAGCGTTTCGTTCTGAAAGATTGAATTTCCGACCCTGGATACTAGCCGATGCTGAAGCATTCTATGATCTGACTAAAGACGATGGGTTTAACGCGTTTCCGATCACAAAGTATCGCCAGACCAGTGTCGATTCTGCCCGTCAGTGGATCCAAGAGGCCATCGATTTGCACCAAAAGACTGGCTTAGGAAAAATTGGCGTCTGGGGAGAAAAAAAGAATTTAGTCGGTTCGGTGGGACTCACCCCTTGGGAGTGGGACGGAGAAAATCTAGTGGACCTCATGTACCGCATCCGAAGCTCTGAATGGGGACACGGTTACGGAACTGAAGCCGCCATCGCGATCACCCAGTACGCTTTTGAAAACCTAAAGCTGAAGGAACTGACGGCAACGATCACTCCCGACAATGCGCCCTCCATCAAACTTGCGAAGTCGCTCGGAATGAAATTTGAGAAGAGAATTACTTTAAAGGGAGTCGAAACAGATTTATTTCGTCTCCCCAAAGCGAATTTTTTAAAAGGAGAAAAGAAATGAGTCTCGCGATTGAAAAATTAAAAGCGGCGCAACAAAAAGCAATGGCAGGACGGCCTAAAGTCGGCGGATTTCCCTATTTGGCAGAGACTCTTCGAAAAGCAGGCATAAATAAAAATATCTGGGTTCTACCCTCCTGCCAGAGCACTTACGAAACCCAAGACGGCGCTGTGGTCCAACTCGGAACACCTCTTGTGAAAGAAATGGTCGACGTTCCTCCTTTTAATCGCGAAGCTCTCATCAAAGCTTTAAGAACCGATCAAGCCGGTGAGAGTTCATTTCCAGAGTTTCTCGAAAGTTCTTGGAAAGCCGGGGTGGTCCGTTACGAAGTCGATTTCAATTTAAGAAAAGTGACTTATTGGGGATGTCGCGGAGAGGAATACGTCGAAGAGTATCCCGCGATATGATTTAACCTCGACTTATTTCCGACGAATCGGAATCAGCGAATGAAGACGGGATTCGCGGAGGTAGATTCCCAGCCAGATCAAAATCCCAAAAGTAACCTGCATGGTGGCGCCCTGGCCGACTCTTAAATGCGTTAGAATGGCTCCTCCTAAATACCCTGTGAAAAGAATAGCGCCTAAAACAGACGTCGCAGGGATAAGATAAAGAACCGTACAAAGTAGCTCCAAAAGAGCAATCGTCGGTAAAATCGTTGCCGATAAACCGATGGCCTCCATTTGTTCAATCATTTGTGGGTAGAAGACTGCCGGAAACAACTTCACCGCCACGTTAAATCCGAAGAAAAGAACAACAAATCCCGATAAAATTCTGCCGACAATTACCGCTTTTGAAGTTTTCATTCCCCGCCCCTTTCATAAAATATATCATCTGAGGGGCCTGCCCTCCAAACTCTTTAGAAACCTTGTCATTACGGGCCCTCTGTCATAAGTAGTTTCTGTGAATTCAACCCCAGCTCATACCTTTCAACCGATTGGATTTCTCCAAACTTACTTTAAAGAAAAGTTCGGAGTGCCTCGCCAATCTTTGATGGTCAAAAATGCGACGGGGATTTTAAAACTTGAGAACAATTCGGCATTCACCGAGGCGTTGAGCGAAATTGAGACCTTCAGTCATCTTTGGCTGATTTTTGTTTTTCACAAAGATTTAGACAAGCCATGGCGTTCAAAGATTGATCCCCCGAAACTAGATGCGAAAAAAAAAGTAGGTGTCTTTGCTTCTCGATCTCCCCATCGACCCAATCCGATTGGGATGTCTGTTGTCAAACTCGAACGCATCGATTGGGATGCGCCTAAGGGAATTGAAATCCACTTAAGCGGAATTGATCTCCTCGACCAAACCCCTATTTTAGATATCAAACCGTATCTTCCGTATAGCGATTCGGTTTTAGATGCGAACTCGGGATGGGTTGATACCGAAATGCCCAAGTACTCCGTTTCTTTTTCTGCAGAAAGTCTTGAGACTCTCTCAAATCTTTCCAAAAAAACTCACCCCAAAATCAAAGAACTCATCGAGCAAATGCTGGAATGGGATCCGCGCCCGACTTCACAAAGGCGTTCACTACCCATGAATTCTCCCAAAACTAATTTGATGAAGTTTGCATTCCGCCTGCACGATTTAGATATTCACTGGCAAATCCAAAACGGATCACCGCACGTCACAGAAGTCCGCTAACCCGCTGCATCTTTTCTTTCGCATAGAAACTTGTCACTGTTAACTCCTCAAAGGAGATCCCTGATGCCAGGTACTGTAAAATTTCACCGAGTTCTCAGCGCGCCGCCAGATAAAGTTTACCGTGCGTTTATTGATCCGGACGCGATGACGAGATGGATTCCACCGAATGGATTTACTGCCAAAATTCACTCGATGGATTGCCGCGTGGGCGGTGGATACAAAATGTCTTTCACGAATTTTACAACTATGAAGAGCCATTCCTTTGGCGGAAAATATATGGAAATGGTTCCCGGCAAGAGATTAAAATACACTGACAAATTCGACGACGCGAATCTTCCGGGAGAAATGCAGGTGACCGTCGAGCTCACTCAAGTCAGCTGCGGAACCGAATTAAAAATTGTTCAGGAAGGAATTCCCGACATGATTCCGGTCGAGATGTGCTACCTCGGTTGGCAGCAGTCTTTAAATAGCCTAGCTCAACTCGTAGAGCCCCACATTCCAGACTAAGAAATCAACCGACGCTTTTCTTTTTTAAAGCTTGAGGATAGGTTTGTCTCCTATGTCGAATCACGAAACCTGTCCGAAATGCCAAGAAGCCACCAAGACAATCCAAGAATGGGTTGATAAACAGAGTCACGAGCGTTGTTGGTATTATCCCGATCTCTTTCAAAAGCTTCGAAACGTTTTTAATGTGAAATCGAATAAAAATCCGTCTCTCCCTCCTCGAAAAGAATTCGAAGAGGGTTGCAGACGCTATCAAGAAGAACAATATTCTTCCAATGCAGATTGAGAGAGTCTCAACCCTCAGTCAGACTTCGGAGCATCCAAGCCGTTTTTTCGTGAAGCTGAAGACGTTGAGTCAGTAAGTCTGCAGTCGCTTCATCACTCGCTTTTTCGACGACTCCGAAAGCATTGCGAGCCGTACGCGCGACGGCTTCATGTCCTTCGACCAACTGCTTGATCATGTCTTTTGAATTCGGAACCGATTCAGGCTCTTTGATCGATGTAAGACTTGCAAATTCTTTGTAAGTTCCGGGAGCGTAAACTCCTAAAGCGCGAATTCTTTCTGCGATCAGATCCACTGCAGTCCAAAGCTCGGTGTATTGTTGCTCAAACATCAAATGTAAGGTTTGAAACATCGGACCCGTAACGTTCCAATGAAAGTTATGGGTTTTTAAATATAACGTATAGGAATCCGCCAAGAGCTTCGAAAGCTCTCCCGCAATGGCTTTGCGATCCCCTTCAGAAATTCCGATATTGATATTCATAATTGCCTCCTAGTTTAGGGCCATGATTATACGCCGATTTCGTGCCAGAACTCAAAGGCTTAGACGCGCTCTGTCCTCAAACTCACTTTTTACTATCTCTCGCTCTCAGATTGCACTACATTAATGCCATGCAAATCTACAATCAAACGACCAGTCCTTCCGTTCAAATCGCCGAACAACGCGCCGTCTTTATGAGAAGCGTTTACTCCTGGATGACCGGGGGAATTTTGCTGACGGCTGTGACCGCTACTTACCTCGCGAGTAATCCCGAGCTCATGCTAACACTCATCCGAACTCGTTATCTATTTATGGGGTTAATGATTGCACAAGTCGCATTGGTGATTGGACTCTCCGCCGCGATTCAACGAATCAGTGCTGCGACGGCAACGATTTTATTTCTTCTCTACGCTGCACTCACAGGCGTGACGTTTTCAACTCTTTTTATGGTGTACGCACAGGACACGATTGCCGGCGTCTTTTTCGCGACGGCCTCGGGTTTTGCAGGTTTAAGCATTATTGGATACACAACCAAAAAAGATCTCGGACCGATTGGAGCATTTTGTTCGATGGCGCTTTTTGGTTTAATCGGTTGGTCCCTTCTCTCCTTTTTCTTCCCCTCAATTTTAGGAGGAGAATCTCAGTTGGTTTATTCCGTTATTGGAGTTGTTGTCTTCGCGGGACTTACCGCCTATGACACTCAGAAAATTAAAAACCTTTACGACGCTTCGAGTGGATTTGGTTCTCAGGAGATTGAGAAAAAAGCCGCTATCTTTGGCGCGCTGACTCTATATCTCGATTTCATCAATCTCTTTTTGATGTTACTCCGCCTCTTCGGCGGCGAACGTCGCAGATAAAATGAGTTACTGATTAAAGTACTCGTCCAATAACTTTCTGCCTTTTGCCGTATGATATGGCCTTAAAAACGAATAAAGCTGCTGGCTTAATTTTTCTTCTAATTTGAGAGAAGCAATCTTGCCGGTACTTTCGAAATACGAAGCACCGAAGCTCATTATAATCCAATGATTGTCGATAAAGGCCGTGACCTCTGCCTGCGAATCAAAAGGCTCTAAGATTCCCTGCTCTACCCAAAACCCTGCGGCTTCTTGCATCGATTTTAGAAGACTCGAATGCGCTTTCTGCCACAGGCGAGCCAGATGAGCGTCATTGCGAACTAACTCCGACAACTCACGAAAAAAAAATCGGTATTTTCGAATTTCGGAAAAGAAAAAATTTACGAATTGATAGAACCCTTGGTTCTCGTCCTTAGAAATCGCCTCCTTCCACTTATCGACCGAAAAGAGTTCGATTTTTGAAAAGAGCAGTGCCACAATCTCTTCTTTGTTTTTAAAATGGTAGTAGAGATTTCCAGGACTGAGCTGACAGGCGTCTGCAATGTCGTGGGTTGTTACTTCTCCCGTGCCCTTAGAATTAAACAATTTGAGCGCAGCTTCTGCAATTCTATTTTGAGTCTCGATCGATTTGGACACTTCTCACCCTCGGCAAAATATTAGACATTTATGTCTAAAAAAGATACGCTTATTAAAGAAGGGAACCTGCTATGTCAGCCATTGAAGAAATTAAAGCGCTTGAAGAACGCATGGTAAAAGCTGAGCTCGCTCCCGACCCTCACTTTTTCGAGCAGGTCCTTTCCGATGACGCCCTCATCGATGGACAAAGGGTCAAAGCCAAGATCGTTTCCGCTCATATCCCCGGAAATGGCCCGAAATTCACCAAAGTCGAAATGAGTGATTATCAGATCTTCGATCATGGGACGGCGGTTGTTCTCACCTGCAAAGGAACTTACGAGAGCGCCAAATGGTCCGGAAGCCTTAAGTTTATGCGGGTTTGGATGAAAATCGATGAGCGCTGGCAGATTATTGCTGGAACAACGCTTCAGTGAAATTCTATCCCTTTTTTTCACACTCAAGGTTGGCACCGAAGCTGCATTCATGTGCTCGTAAGGAGATTATATGAACAATGAACATATCAAAGGTGCCGTTAATACAACCAAGGGTAAAGTGAAAGAAGAAGTCGGACACTTCAGTGGAAATGATTCTCTTGCCGGTGAAGGGATCATCGATCAAGTGAAAGGCAAAATCCAAGAAGGTCTTGGCGATCTCAAAGACTCCCTTAAAAAAGGCGTCGACTCAGTGCTCTCTAATAAAAAACACTAAGTTAGCTTTCACCCCAAAACTTTTAAATTAAAGGCCTCAATCCAATTTTGGATGAGGTCTTTTTTTATTTTGACCCTGCCCTGACGTTACGATAACTCTCTCAGCAAGACACTTTAATAAGTACCGTGGGGGTTTTGTGAAATTAATTGTTCTTACTCTTCTAAGCTTTTTTTCTTTCAATTTGATTTTCGCCGATGGCGCGCCAGTCGCGGGAGATTGTACGCGGTCTCTCGAAGCGCTGACGCCGATGAAGATCCAAAGAGGGATTCCCGTCTGGGATGAAGCGCATCTGAAAGAATACGATAATGCGTTCAAAGCTTGCTTAGGGGAATATATCCAGATCCGAACGGTTAACCCTCCCGGAAACGAACAAGCCGCAGTTGCGTTTTTAAAAGAAGCTTTTGAGACTTTAGAAATTCCAACGCGAGAATGGACTTCGGAAGGCCGTCCCGGTCTTGTGGCCTCGCTTGAAGCCAAAGCGGTGAACGGCAAAAAGCCCTCTGTCCTTCTTTACCATCACACTGACGTTGTCCCAGTTTTTCCTGAGCAATGGCAAGATCCTAAAGATACTTTCAGCGGTGCGATTCACGATGATTTCTTATGGGGACGAGGTTCTCTTGATATGAAATCCACGGGCATCATGCAGATGCTTTCCATGGCAGTCATTCAAGTCAACGATATTGAAATTACGAAATCCATTCACTTTATCGCAGCAGCGGATGAGGAGGTCGGCGCAATTGGGGCGATTAGTGCTTTAAAAGAAATGCAGCCCGGTGGCGCACTCGAAGACTTAATGGGCGCGCAAGTTCTCTTAAATGAGGGCGGCTATGGAGTGAGTCGCAATAAAAAAGATGTTTATTTGATTGGAACCGAAGAAAAAGGCGGCGCTTGGTTAAAAGTCCGTCATGCCGATCCTTTAAAACTCTTGCAGCACATCGATGGCACCTTTGTTTTACTCGAAGCCCATAGTCGAAGGGCGTCGAAATCTCCTTTTAAAGTTTGTCATTTAGATCAATTCACAACGGAAGGAGCGCAAATCAATGTGTTGCCTTCGAAAGTGAAATTTTATTTAGGCTGTCCAGAGAACTTGCTCGCTGCAAATGGAGTCGAAGCAAACCTCCAATCTTTCCTGATGGGAACTCTCGCTAAATCGCTTAAAGCAAATATCAAAATCCAAAAAGACAGAAGCGGTTTTGAAGTCCATATCGAGTTGCCGAGTGCCGCTCACGGAGCACTTGAAGGAAGTTCTGCCCTGAGTATCGCAGCCGAAGGGTTTCAAAGTTTAGGAATTTTGAAACAAAATGCTCGCACACTCTCTAAACCTTCCTTTTACAAATATCTAAAGACTCCGGCGGTGACGGATCTTATCAAGAATATTTTTTCGGTTTACCATTTACCCTCTTGGGTTGCGCGCGGACTGACGTCTATTCCCGGACTTCAACAACTCGCTCTTAAAGAATTAGGCAAAGCAATTTTCTCGGAGCGCCTATTTCGAACCTCTTGTTCCTGGACTGGGTTTTCGCTCAATCAGGGCCAGGCTGAAGCGCTAGTCGACTGCAGATTGCTTCACACAGGTTTTTACCCCAATCCGGAGGAATCCCAAGCAGTGCAGTTTGTCGAAGAACTCAACAAGCGCGCACGAGACGAAAATTTAAAAATCGAAATCTCTAAAGGCTGGCAGTACGCAAGAAGCCCCATTGAATCGGATCAGTACGAAATTATTCGAAGTGAACTTTTAAAAGAAAATCCAAAGGCGATTGTCTCAAACTTTTTAACGCCCACAGGTTCGGACAACGCCTGGTTCAGAGCCCCGGTTTCCGCAGGGTCGAAGATGACACCTATTGCTTGCTACGGATTTCTACCCACGGTTTTAAGCGAAGGACTGACGGGAACGATTCACGGAAGCAACGAACGCTTCCCCGTTTCTCAAATCCGCCCTTCTTATAAAATTTACACGAACGTCGTCTTGAAGCTCGCTCGCTGATCAGTTCATAGCGAGTGACCTGTCATTGCGAGTCCGGCATAGCGGAGCGAAGCCGGGCGCGGCAACCTTTGTGCGCTGAGCTGGGAAGGTTGCCGCGTCGGCTACGCCTCCTCGCAATGACAAAGTGCCGTGCAATGACGGAGGATACTCGCTTGGCTTACGGCTTTCGGTTTAGTAGATTGGTCTCCTCATGCCGTCGTCGCCTATTATTTCTGTTACTTCGCTAAGCAAAACCTACGCTTCGGGCTACAAAGCTTTAGACAATGTGAATCTCGAGATTCAGCCCGGTGAAATTTTTGCGCTCCTCGGGCCCAATGGGGCGGGGAAGACGACGTTGATTAATATCATTTGTGGAATCGTCAATCCGACCGAAGGGAAAGTTTTGGCATCGGGACACGATGTCATCAAAGACTACCGACAAGCGCGTTCCAAAATCGGTTTAGTCCCCCAAGAGTTGACGACCGATATGTTCGAAAAAGTTTGGCACACCGTCAATTTCAGTCGCGGAATTTTTGGCAAAGCGCCTAATAAAAGCCACATTGAAAAAACGCTGAAACAACTTTCTCTCTGGCATAAAAAAGACAGCCGAATTATGGCACTCTCGGGCGGAATGAAACGCCGAGTGATGATTGCGAAAGCGCTTTCTCACGAGCCCCAAATTCTTTTCTTGGATGAACCCACCGCAGGCGTCGATGTCGAATTGCGGAGAGATATGTGGGACATGGTTCGTGAACTTCGAAAAACAGGCGTTACCATTATCCTAACAACCCACTACATTGAAGAAGCCGAAGAAATGGCAGACCGAATCGGTGTCATCAACAAGGGCAAAATCACCCTAGTCGAAGACAAAGCCGTTTTAATGAAGCGTTTGGGAAAGAAAAAGCTCACTCTTCAGCTTCAAAATCCGCTTAAAGACATTCCCAAGTCTTTGGCCTCTTATGAGTTAGAACTTTCTAAAAACGGAACTGAAATCTCTCATGTCTATGATGTCCAAAGTGAACACACGGGAATTGCGGACCTCATGAATAAACTCCGAAACGAAAAAATCGAAGTCAAAGATCTTCAAACCGAGCAAAGTTCGCTCGAAGAAATTTTTGTCAGCTTGGTGCACTCATGAACTTTTACGCCATCCGCGCAATCTTTGGTTACGAACTTTCTCGCTTCTGGCGGACGCTCATGCAAAGCTTAATCACACCGGTGATTTCGACGTCGCTCTATTTCATTGTCTTTGGTTCTGCGATTGGTTCGCATATGGCGCAAATGGAAGGCGTTGGATTTTCGGCCTTTATCGTTCCTGGATTGATTATGCTTTCGGTTCTCACCCAAAGTATTTCTAACGGATCGTTTGGAATCTACATGCCACGGTTCTCAGGAACGATTTACGAGGTGCTCTCGGCCCCCATCTCCTCCATTGAAATTGTTTTGGGATACGTAGGCGCCGCGGCGACAAAATCGATTATTTTGGGACTTATTATCCTCGCCACCGCAAGATTCTTCGTCGCGTTTTCGATTTTACATCCCATCTGGATGCTCGGATTTTTAATCCTGACTTCCATTACGTTTTGTCTTTTAGGCTTTATCATCGGAATCTGGGCCGACGGATTTGAAAAGCTGCAGATTGTTCCGATGATGATCGTAACGCCCCTCACGTTTTTAGGCGGAAGTTTTTACTCGATCAATATGCTGCCTCCCTTTTGGCAAAAGGTGACGCTCTTTAACCCCGTTGTCTACCTCGTCAATGGTTTCCGCTGGAGCTTCTACGGCCAATCCGATGTGAGCGTCGAACTGAGTTTAGGGATGACGGCCCTCTTTATGGTGGCCTGCCTAGTTGTCATTTCGATCATTTTTAAAACAGGCTATCGCATCAAGACTTAAAGACACGCGAGAAAGAAATCGATGTTCATCAATATTACGCCGCTTAGAAAACACCGCGATTACCGCCTATTGTATTTCGGACAAATCATCTCTTTCGTTGGAAGCATGGTGAGTTATGTCGCCGTTCCCTACCAGATTTATGATCTGACGAAAGACAACGCCATGGTGGGAATGATTGGAATTGTCCAGCTGGTCCCTGTCGTCATTTTCGGACTCTTAGGAGGAACTTTTGCCGACCGCATCAACCGCCGAAAACTTCTCCTCGTATCTGAAATGCTCATGTGCCTTTTTGTCGTGGGATTAGCCGTCAACGCTTCGCGAGTGGCTCCCTCGGTCCCGATGACGTTTATTTTAGTCGCCCTCATCCAATCTGTTTTAGGTTTTCACCGACCGGCCATGGAAGCCATGACTCAATCGCTTGTGGAGAAGAAAGACTACGCCGCCGTTGGCGCACTCAGTTCTTTTCGGTATTCTTTTGGTGCCATCGTAGGTCCGTCACTCGGAGGACTCATCATTGCGACGCTTGGGATCAAAGGCGCCTTCATTTTAGACGCCTTCACATTTTTAGGGGCGGTCCTCTGCTTAACGTTGATGAATGAAATTCCAACGCCCGCAAAGTCCGAAAAATCCGCATGGATGGATGCGAAAGAAGGTCTCCGTTACGCGATTTCAAAACCGGAACTCGTCGGAACTTACCTGATTGATATCGTTGCCATGGTCTTCGCCTTCCCCGTCGCACTTTTCCCCGCAATGTCGCAAAACTGGGGAGGTGCCAAAGCCGCAGGAATTTTATTTTCGGCAATGGCCGTGGGATCCCTCGTCACGACTTTCTTAAGTGGATGGACAGAGAAGGTAAAATACCGCGGACGCGGCGTCGTTATCGCCGCGGCATTCTGGGGCGTCTTTATCATCGGAACGGGCTTTGCGAATAATCTCTGGGTCTGCTTTGCATTTTTAGCCCTTGCGGGAGCTTCCGATATGGTGAGCGGACTTTTCCGCGGAGTGATTTGGAATGAAACGGTTCCCAATACTTTAAGAGGAAGACTCTCGGGAATCGAAATGATTTCGTATATGACGGGTCCGCTTCTTGGAAACGCTCGAGCCGGATGGGTCGCTGCAAAATATTCGGTCGGTTTTAGCCTCTATTCGGGAGGCTTAGTTTGCTTATTAGCAGTCATTGTGACCGCGAAGTTTCTCCCTCAGTTTTGGAATTATCAGAGTCAAATAGCGACAGAAAAATAGCGATTTAGGCACGGTTTGGTGCCCTTTTAGCAAAAAGAAGACAATTATAACAAAGTAGACTAAGGTATCGGACTGCTGGGGATAAGGTGTCGCCAGCAATATATATTTAGAGAGAAATAAAAAATGGCCAAAGGTACAGTAAAATTCTTCAATTCAGGTAAAGGATTCGGTTTCATTACTCCTGATGACGGTAGCAAAGACGTATTCGTTCACGCGAACGATACAAGCGGAGCCGTCCTTAACGAAGGCACCAAAGTCGAATTCGACGTCGTTGCTGGTAAAAAAGGTCCTCAAGCAAGCAACGTTCGCGTTGTTTCGTAATAGGATTTATTGAAGTAAAATTTTAGAAAGAGCGGCTTTTTGAAGCCGCTCTTTTTTATTTCTAGCTAACCTTGGGCTCGCGGTAGTACTCAGTGAGTTTGCATCTGCCGAAAATCATAACGAACGGGTTTTTCCTTTTTGGATTCGGCAGGAGGCGGAGCAGCTTTCAATGTTTCGACACTTTTTTTCTGCAGGTCGAGGCAAAGAGCTTTGCGGACGGCCACTTGATCTTTCTCATCGTTAAATTGGGTTGAGTAAAGTCCTGGCTTTGCGTTTAGGTATTTGTCTCTCAAATTTTTATCCTCTTTTTCGGTGAATAAACGAAGAGCGAGCTCTCGTTCCAAGGTGTACCAAAACGCGTTGCTTGCCGAATTCAGATAGTCCGATTCCTCTTTGTCGAAAGTGAGTTTCAGATCTTTTACTCCCACTTTTTCGAGCAGGTACCTTAAACGAGCAATCGGCTCCAAGCCAGAGCGCGGCCCACTATACGAACCGTCTTTGAGATCCTCCCACTGGATAAAGTTTGCGTTATCCATCTCAATGACTCTGGGATCAGTGAGTTTATCGGAGTCAAACCAACACTTCAGAGTTTTCTTATGCCTTTCGATATTTGCTTGAACCGATTTTTTATTTGCTTCCACGCTGTTTTTCCAAACTTTTTCGTATTCTTCGTCGAGTTTCTTTTTCTCGTCTTTATCAGCCGAAGGAAAAAAATCCGAAGTCGCGTGGAGTAAGTTGTAGTGAGGATACGTTCCTTCGATGAAACAGCCAATGGTTCCCACCAAAGCGTAGCGATAAGGCGTTTGATTTAACTCGCTCGCAATTTGGTACGCTAATACCTTTGCAAGCTGCTGATACGCCATCGTAGTATAAGTAGAGAGTCGTTCTTTTTTACCGATTGAATATTGGGGAAGGTTTTTCAGATCTTGAGGACCGGCGCCGAGAGCAAGGGCGTCTATCGATTTCATCTCATCCCGCGATAACTTTCCATAGCGTTTTGGCTTACTCTGTCTTTCAAAAAACTCATCGCTAGCCTCTTGTTCTTTGGAAATTTTTTTCTTGTTTAATGGGCCGTAGTTGTCGACGTGATCATGCTCGCTTCCGATCATTCCCGGCCAGAGAAAGTACGCATCCAAAAGAGGTCGGGGCGGATTTCCATGGCAGCCTAAGCAGGAGTTAGAATTATGAGCTATTTTCGGTTTGCCCTCTTTGTTGTACTCGACGGGAAATTTTACCTCATAAAAGTCCCATTTCGGAATGGGTTTTTCCGTAAACTCGATGAACTGTAAATTGTTAAAACTTTCAGCATGGGCCGGATTGCCTCGGTAACTTATGACGAGATTCGCGTTTGTCCCAAAAGTAATAATCCGCGGAAATTTTGGCGAAACGGGAGATTTTTCCTTATCGCTGCAGTCGGACTTAAATTCCGCCCGACTATCATAAACTCGAATGTAATTTTTTTGGTGTTCTTCCGGGAGTTTTTCGACCACTTCATCGCAGGTTTTTAAGGGGTTTTCTGAAGTTCCCAGCAACTTGATCAAATCATTTCGATCGAGAGCAAATCCGCTGGATAATGTGAGAAGACTTAGGTTAAAAAGTATTTGGCGCATGGTTCTTCAATTTTACCAGTGAATCTCATTAAGGGAAATGCACTCCCTAAGTATCTCGGGATAATAACGAAGAAGATCAAGTCAAGTGAAGTCACATCAAAACGATGCATCATTTACGAATGTTTTGAAGCGACGAAATCTTTTTTAATCGGAATCACTGTTCCAGAATCATCCATTTCCATAGCGGACAAAAACGCTCCCAGCGATGTTTCAATTGAAAAGTGTTTCGTCACATATGCCGGGTTATAAGTTGCGACTTCTTGATAATCGCCCGCTTGGTATTTTTTCACGGTTTCTAAAGTAGAAATGACTTTATTCACTTCGCCATGATCTGCAAAAAATCCGTAGGGGCATTGCTGGATAATGTCTGGCACGTGCCCTTCGCGAGGACCAATAAAGAGATAAGGTCTCCCTGTCGCTAAAATGCTGTAAATTTTTGAAGGGTGCATGAGACCCGAAAGATGATTTCCCATCACGATCACGTGCAAGTTACTACTTTTTAACATGTCCGACAGAATTTCACGTCTCTGCAGTGGAAGCTGCAAAATATTGTTCAGATGATGTTTGGCTTTGAACTCCGCCACGTCAGAGGTTCTGACACCCGAACCGACAAATACAAAGGCAATCGAAGGGTCATTTTTCAGCTGAAGTGCCGACTGCAATAAAGTGTCTAGTGGGTGGCCAATACTGTGGTTGCCGGAAAAAAGAACAATGAATTTGTTCTCGAGTTTATTTTCTTTTCGAAAAACAGAATCTTTAAAATCAATTGAACGTTCTTGGCTTTTCACGACCGACCAAGGATGCACCACCACCGCTTTTTGATTTTCGGACAAGAGTGGCTCAATTTTCTTTTTCATCCATCGATCTAAGACGACAATTCTCTCGCTGTTTTTGACCGAGTATTCAAATACGGCAGTTAAAAGTCGAGTGATCAGGCTATTTTTTTTAAGATATCCTACGACGACCGCAATCTCGGGATTGATATCCATGAGCCATTGCACGGATTTTACTTTTTTAAGTTTGGCGTACAAGACGCCAATGAAACCGACTAAAGGAGGCGAAGTAAAACTGACGACGTAGTCCACTTTCGGAAAGAAGACGAGTTTGATGAGAAGACTCAAATCAAAAGTCAGCGCATCCATCAATCTCAGCGCAATTCTTTTTTTGCCAAAACCTGAAGAATAGACCCGGTGAATTTCTATCCCCTCAAACGTTTCAAACGTTTCAAACGCAGGATGGCGGAGTTTGCGATTTTCATAACCTCGAGAATCCGCAATCACACTCACCCGATGCCCTTCGCGAATCAAAAAGCGCGAAAGGTCCAAAAGCTGCTGCGACGTCGCAAGTTCATCCGGATAAAAGGTCTGGTTTAGAAGCAGAAAATGCATAGATTGCCAATTATCTCACAGAATTGAGTCCGCAGTTGCCGCAGGGTTCTATTGTTGATTTTGAGCAAAAATTGTCTCTATTTTGGCCCCTTTCGATTGTGGTATAAACCCTTCCACTCATCCCTCATTTTCAGGAGTTTTTCATTGTTTACACGACTGTTCTTAGTCTCCGTCCTTTCGTATTCCACGCTGGTGTTTTCGAATTCGGATCTCCCTCTTCCCATCGCCGAGTCCGATTTTGATGCTGCAAGAGCAAAAATCTCCGAACCCGATGCGAAACTTCGATCGTTAAGGCGCGACGACCAACGCCAGGCATATAGTGCGTTTAAAGAAATGGGAAGTCGGATTGCCAAGGATGTCTTCAAAAACGCTGTGCTCGAATTCGATTTTGATACCAGTCTTTCGTTTAATCAGAATCTAGCGCTTCTTCGAGTTCTAAATCTATCCGCGAAAGAGACCGACAATAAGCCTATCACTTTAAAAAATACGAAATCATTTAAGCTAGGGTTTAAACGGACAAATGCTTATTGGCTCACCCAAGCAAGCCGAACTCCAGATGGAACTCACGGATTTCTTCATCGTTGTATTTCAATCGTTCCGGAGACAAAACCGGAAAAGATTTTCACAGAGATTCTTGAGTACGAATCTGCAATGGAAAGAGTTTCTCAACTGATCAAAGAAATTCCACGTATCGGAGAAATTGGTGAGCCGCTTTCAGAACCTAATTTAGGGCTCTTGATTTTTGAAGACGGACTCAAAATTCTAAAAAGTTTGGAAGGCAATCCGGATTACAAAGATTTTTACGGAATCACTCTCAGCGATACGCGAACGATTGAGAACCCTCTTTTGCCTGACGGTGGAATCCGGATATTTGCTCTTTCGACTTTGGGACAGACTCGTACGATCCTTGCGAAGTTTTTACCGCAAGCAAAGCGTCTCAAACAATTTCGAAAATCCACCGTTCAAATCGATGATAATTGTAGCGGGGTCGTCATCAGTAAGAACTTAATCGCGACGGCGGCTCACTGTGTAATGAACAACTACACGGATCGCGGGGGTCTCGTTGACTTATTTAAGAAGTTGCCTGAGGCGCCAGGTTCGAGAGGGAGTTGGAAAGAACTGCCTTTAAATGGCGAAAAGGGGAAACTCAATGAAAAGATTTCTGTCAGACTTCCTTTGAACATTACCGTATTCGGTGAAAGGAAGTCCTTCGAGCCCAAACGTGTCTTTGTTGATTCCGAATTTTTCTCATTCGCGAAAAGCCAGGAGGAAGATTCCATCGCTCCTAAAGACACATTCGACCGAGCGATTATTCAGGTAAAGGGAGAGATCTCCGTAGAACCCGTTTTCCTACCCAATCCTACTCTTGTTAAACGACTGAATGAAAAGCTCGAGAAAAGAGAAACGGTTTTATTACTTGCCAGTGGCTTTCCAGATGAACGCTGGCATCCAGGAGAACTTTACAGAGCCCGATCTTATGACAATGTATTCGGAGGCGACAACTTCGATAAAGATTTTGGTTTAGCAGGGAACTCTATTGGTTTTAGACCCGGAATGTCCGGAGGCCCGACGTTTTTATTCGACGCTGCCTATTTCGAGAAAAGAGTTATGATGGGAATCCATACTTCGTCGGGATCTTTCTCAGGCGATAGAAACGCACCCGTTGCGGGGATTTTTGAGCTGACGGTTGGGTTGAACGGGAAATACGAAGACTTAGTCCCAGCTTGGCAATTTGAGAATTAACGACAGGTCCCTTAGATTAAGTATTAATCTTAAGATTAATATTAAGGATTCAATTCGCCGCAGGCGAATTGAATGTGGAGGCGACAGGCATCGAACCTGCAACCCCTAGCTTGCAAAGCTAGTGCTCTCCCAATTGAGCTACGCCCCCTCATAAATAGGAATTACGTGAATTAGCATAGAATTTTTGGGTTTCCAAGTCTTTTACGTAAAGGTTTTTGCTTCAAAGACGATATCCGAGAGACGCCTTACCCGGCCGGCGAATTCGGCGACTAGAGCGGGCTTCGATTTGAGCTGATCATAAAAGATGAGCAAAAGTTGTTTGAAATACCATGCGACTTCCATCCCGTGCACAGGGTATTGATCCCAGGTAGTCACGCCATCATATTGTAGGGAGTGCAGAAGCTCATCGACCTCGTGGAGCTCTTCACAGGCCACGAGTAAAAGTTTTTCCTCGCTTAAGGCTTTCACTTTATCCAGATACGCTTGCTTCGTCATTCGCCAATCAGCGTTGTTGGGCAATGGCGGATCTAAAAAGGTGAAAGTGAGATCGGCGATTTTTTCTCCGAAATTTTCAGAAATCTTTTTTTTGGTCACCCCTTCGCGAAAAATCGTGTCGTGGAGAAGTCCCGCCACCATTTGATTGGAGTCGCCGCCATACTTTAAAATAAGCGAAGCGACGGCCATCGGGTGATAGAGGTAAGGTTTTCCATTCTTCTTCTCACGAGAGTGGATTCCCTCGGCAAATTCAACGGCTCTTGAAAATAACGTCATTCTTTCCATCCTACGTAAATCGGATGAGTCGATTGAAAACGCGAAAAACGTTCGTTTTGGTAGTTTCCAAAAACTTCGATTTTTTTAAATCCTACTTGTTTCATCAGACTCACGAGGTCACTCTTACCATAAATTCTGAGTCGATTGTAATACACCCTCGCCTTTCGACGATTGGCACTTAAATGAAACCAATGAGCGCTAACCGTACTTGTCTTCGCATCATATTCACGGGCTTCGACGATCGTCTCTTTTCCGAGTCGCGTCTCCACCACGGGCTTAAAAACTTTTAGGAGCCAATCTTTATTAATCAAACAAAGAGCGATTCGACCGCCTGGTTTGAGAGCGGAGTAAAACTCTTTCATAACCGCCGCATTCTCTTCTTCCGTCTCAAAATACCCGAAACTTGTGAAAAGATTGGCGAGCGCATCGAATTTCCCTCGGAAACGCTTCAAATCCCCCATATTGCCTCTCAAATACTGAATGGGGAGGCCGTTGGTATACTCTCGTGCCCAACTCAAGCATGTGGGATTGATATCGATGGCCGTGACCTTCAGTCCCGACGTTGCAAAGAAACGGGCGTGTCGGCCCGTCCCGCAAGGCACATCTAAAATTGTGTCGCCCTTCTTCAGTTTTAGTTTTTCAGAGACAAATCGAGCTTCTTGATAGGCAATTCGGTTAAATTTCGGCGACGCGATCGTCAGTGGCAGCGTGTCTTTAGAGTAGACATCCAAATGCCAACGAGGGGTTTTTAGACTCAAGGGGACTTCTCTTCCCAGTCAATTCCCGCTCGGCGATTGAGTTCCTGAAAGGTCGAGACCATCTGATTTCTCACGTTTTCCATCAGAGAATCGACTTCATTCAGAGTGAGACCGACAGTCGAAATCGGAGGAAGCACTTTTAAAAGGATCGTTCCCGACTTAAAAGTCTTCGTTTCCCAGCTAATCAGGTGCTTAAATTGAGATACAACAATCGGAACGATCGGCGCCTGTGCCCGAATTGCCATATGAAAAGCGCCTTTTTTGAAAGGGAGAAGCCCTCCCGCAAATAAGTTGCGCGTGCCTTCGGGAAGCACCCCAATCGAGATCTTTTCATTCTTCATCACCTCGACGGCCTTATCTAGCTCTGAAAAAGCGCTTTTTCGATTCTTACGATCGATTAAAATAGCTCCGTTCCCTCTGAAAAACCATCCTACAAAGGGCATGCTGCCGATTTCCTTTTTTCCAATGGGCACGGTATTCGGCGGAACAATGTAACCAAAGGCGATGACGTCGAAGAAACTTTGATGATTTCCGAGGTAAACCGTCGGTTCGTGCACTCCCAGGTGCTCCATTCCCTCACATTGAAATTTGATCCCGGTAATTTTTAAGACCCCGTCAGCGAGCAGATGGACAGCGGGACTGAAGTTTTTCTTATTTCCCCAATGAAAAAGCGCTCTGAAAGTTCCTACTATCGAGACGAATATCGTCCAGAGAATGACAAAGAAGAGTTTCGTCCAAAAAATCATGGTTCATTGTACCTATAATGACGGATTCGTAAATTCCAAACCCTCTTCTCTCAAAAACATTCAAATAAAGATGATTTAAGAGTGATTTTTTGAAAAAAGTGCTTTGTTCAGAGGAGAAAAGGCCTTACTATTACTTCCGAACAACAAAACACCATAATGGGGGTTAAATCACAATGGCTAAAAAAACCACAAAGAAAACTACTACAAAGGCAAAAACCAAGACTAAAAGAAAGCCAAATGCGGCTTTCATGAAACCACTCACACCGAGTGCAGATTTAGCAGCCGTAGTAGGTTCCAAAGCAATTCCTCGCACGGAAGTCGTGAAGAAACTTTGGTTATACATCAAAAAACACAAGCTTCAGGATGCTAAAAACAGAAGAAACATCAAAGCAGATGCTCTTTTGACTAAAGTGTTCAAAGGCAAAAAAGTTGTTTCGATGTTCGAAATGACAAAACTTGTTAGCAAGCACCTTTCGGCTTAATCATCGAAATTGCTTACTTCACGCTTTATAAATGAGAGGCCAAAGAAATTTGGCCTCTTTTTATTTATCCTCTTCTACACTCTCCCTTCCCTTGCGGTTCAAGAGTTCGGCCTTCAAATGTTGGAGGAGAATCGCTACGAGTTGGGACTGTCGATGCAAGTTTTCATTCCCAATCTTCTTCCCGATTTTGAACAACCGATTGTGAGTCTGGGGCCCAGAGGAAGTATTCCCCTCGGAACTCATGCGGTCGAACTTGGATTTCTCTACGGAACGGACCGTTCGGATACGCTCTATCTTTTTGAGGCAGGCTTTCGTTACAACGTCGTTCTGCCCTTCATCGCGGGCTATGGTTATGCCGGCGCTCACTATTTAAAATACCTTTTCCGTCAGCAAAACCACGATCAAGGGGGACCTGTCTTAGGTTTCGTGATTAATTTTCCGATGTCCAAAGGGTTCACGATGGGAATCGGAATGCGAACGTATTTCCCCTCGAAGCTTCTCCTAAGTGTGGGCGGTAATTTAAGTTTTCTTTTGTAAAGACAGAGGCCGTCGTTGCGAGGAGCGGAGCGACGAAGCAATCTCGCGGATAACAAAGACGTTCTTCTTTATGCAGCGAGATTGCTTCGTCGCTCCGCTCCTCGCAACGACGGGTGGACTCGATTTTCTAGAAAAAGAATTTTTTGACGAGGAATAAACTCGTCATGAGGAGAATCGAATAGAAAGTGCTTTTTTCGCTCTTCAGGGCTTGTTTTAAATTAAAGACATGACCTGTGGATTGAATCTTGGGTGCGAGAGACGGAATCCAACGAGGGACGCGTCTATGGAATTCGTCGTATTGCACTCCGAAAGTGCCGACGAGAATCTCTTCTTCGTAAGCGACGATAAACGCGTATTGAACGATTGAATAAACAAAAATAATGGCCGCCATCAGAGGATTGCCAAATAGAAGACCCACTCCCGAATAGAGTAAAATATTTGCAATATAGAGAGGATTTCTCACATGACGATAGGGACCTGCATGGACAAAATCTTTCACTCGGTCGCCGCGCGTGCGGGTACTGCTTCCTGCGTATCCCACGGCCCAGACTCGAATGAGTTCTGCCCCAATGAGAAGAGCGACAATCACCGCATAACCTGTCGTCGTCCAGGTGATCGTCGCAGGCATCACGAGAAGTAAAAAGAATAAAGGAATCGGCGAAAGACTGCGCTTTTGAAACCATAAACGGCCGAATCGCGCAGCACGGGTCAGACTTAAATTAGGTTGCAGTAAATTTTCCATCAATTCTCGTAGTAGACCAGAAGTGTTATTGCCACGCAAGTGAATATCATTGAGAGGTAAGCCCTTTGAGTTATAGGGAAACTTAAGGATACTTGACTGTCGTTGAAAGCTTTAGAACATTCTCTTTTATCGAATGAAATGGGGGGGAAGAAACGACATGATGCAAACACCTACACTCTGGGCTTACGGTTGGATTGAAGTTATCTGCGGAAGTATGTTCTCAGGAAAAACTGAAGAATTGATACGAAGGGTCAAGCGCGCGCAGATCGCAAAGCAAAAAGTACAGATTTTTAAACCTCAAATCGATGTGCGATTTTCGAAAGAACATGTTCAGAGCCACTCCTCTCAAAAGGTCGAAGCCATTCGGGTGAGTAATCCTGAAGAAATTTTATTAGCTCTTGAAGACAACACCCGAATTGTGGCCGTTGATGAAGCGCAGTTTTTTCCGCCTTCTATCGTCGAAATCTGCCATCGGATGGCAAACCGCGGAATTCGAGTGATTGTGGCGGGTCTTGATATGGATTATCGAGGCGTTCCGTTCGGTCCCATGCCGACGTTAATGGCCACTGCTGAGAGTGTGACCAAGATGCAGGCGATTTGTACCCACTGCGGAGGACCGGCCTCCAGAACCCAAAGACGCGAGTTAAAAACGGCAGAAATGGATCCAGGACAGATTCTCGTTGGAGCAGAAGAAGCTTATGAAGCTCGCTGCCGTCGGTGTTACGAACCTTAAAATGATGCAAACCCCCCTTCAAAATCAGAGTAATGCCCGAATTGATTGGGATCTTAAAAATAATTCGCATGCCCGAATCCAAGCGTACTGGGATGAAAAAAACTATCCACCTTTGGCGAAAGACGTTTTTGAGACCTCCCAAGAGATTTACTTAGAAGTCGGTGCCGGGAGTGGGACGTTTTTTTCTCAGATGGCGCAATTCTATCCGGATAAATTTCACGTCGCGATTGAACGGGATCGGATGCGGGGAAAAGCGCTCGTTAAAAAAAATAAATCCTTAGGCCTTAAAAACTTCTTAGGCGTTCGTGGAAATGCCATTCCCATGCTTTTAACGGGCATTCCTTCGAACCGTCTCGAGCGACTTTACATTCTGTATCCTTGCCCCTGGGAGAAAAGTTCTCAGCGGCATAATCGTTGGCATTTAAGTGCGGCCATGAGTCACCTCGTCAGAATTTTAAAACCGGGGGGCCAACTGATCTGGGCCTCGGATCAAAAATTTTACATTGATGAAGCTGCGTATGTTTGCGAAAAATCGTACGGATTAAAAGTCCTGGCATTCGGCGAAATTACTCCCAATGCCTACAATGATTTGGATAAATTCGAAGGCGGACGCACCAAGTTTGAGAGAACTTTTTTAAAAAGCGGACAACCCTGTTACGAACTTATTGTTTCTAAACCGCATTAAACAAAGCGTTATCCTATTAACAAGAGTATAGGGAACTCATCTTTTGTCCCTATGAAAATCCGAAAATAACTTACAATAAATGTACCGGCAGTCAGCAGTAGCTTCGGCCGGATCTCAAAATTACCTCTCAATTGATTTTCCTCATTCCTTAAGGAGCCGCATGAAATGCTACTCTTCTCTGGCGATTCTCTGTCTCTCTCTATCCATCGTTTCTGGGACAAGCTTTGCCGGCAATGTCACCGATAGTGATTCGGGGATTCAGGGACCTCCCTACTCGAAAATTCTTTCTGAAATGAACCGATGGCAGAGCGAACACGCCGACATCAGTACCGTCGAACAGTACGGAAAAAGCGTGAAAGGACGACCTTTAAAGATGCTTGTCGTCGGAAAGAAACGTTTTTCTCAATTCAAGAATCGTCCCGCGATCGTGATGTCCGGATCGACTCACGGAAATGAATACTTGAATATTGAGGATCGCATCCCTGAGGCGCTTTTAAAAAGTGCGGGGAAAGCGGGATCGGTGAAAACGTACCTCGATGAAGGTGGGATGTTTGTTTTTATTCCAATCTTAAATCCGGACGGATACGAATCTCGTTCACGCGAAAATGCACACGGAGTGGATTTAAACCGTGACTGGGACGTGAACGCGGCAAATTTTAAAGGATTTCGCGAAGTCGAAACACGGTCGCTTGCTTCAAAGTTAAACGAGTTAAAATCGCGTCTGGCTTTACGATATCAAGTGACCGTCGATTACCACTGCTGCGCAGGTGCTATCCTCTACCCTTGGTCTTACACGGCCGAACCCATCTCGAATGAACAGCTTGTGAAATACAAACGCCTCGGAAAGATGGCAGACTCGCACCTCGATATCGAATACGGAACGACGGGCGATATTTTAGGTTACTACGCCACCGGAACGACGAAAGATTACTACCATGAGTCTCAAGGGGCGCTCTCTTTCACGTACGAAGGCCGTTACAATAAAGAGCACAAACTTTTCGATAAACACCTCGAATGGTGGCACGATATCGTCGATTTCGTAGGCCAAGGCGAGCTGATTAAAAACTTTCTACTCTTCTCATCGACCAGTATTTTCAACTAAGTCGGTGGAAAGAACCCGTCGTTGCGAGGAGCGAAGCGACGAAGCAATCTCGCTGCAAAAGAGCGCGTCCTGATGCAACGAGATTGCTTCGTCGCTTCGCTCCTCGCAATGACGGGTGGACTCGATTACTGCATTCGGACGCTGGTCATTTTTGAGATCCCTGGGCGTTCCATGGTGACGCCGTAGAGGGCTTCTGCAATTTCCATTGTCTTCTTGTTATGCGTGATGACGATGAATTGCGTTTTTTCGGCCATCTTTTTAATGACGGTATTAAATCGCGATACGTTGGCGTCATCGAGCGGGGCGTCCACTTCATCCAGTAAACAGAAGGGGCTTGGTTTTCTTGCAAAGATCGCAAGAATTAAGCTGACCGCTGTAAGCGCTTTTTCACCGCCAGAAAGCAAGGTGATGCTCTTTAAGCTCTTGCCTGGAGGTTGTACGAGAATGTCGACACCCGCATCTTGTCCGTTTTCGCCCGGCACGAGAGCGAGTTCGCTCTTTCCACCACTGAAAAGGATGGGGAAAATTTCGGTAAACTTCGAATTGACGACGTTGAAAGTTTCTTCAAAACGCACTTTGGTCGTTTCTTCGATTTTCTGAATCGCTTCTTCCAAAATCCCGATCGATTTTTCGAGATCCGTTTTTTGTTCCATTAAGAAATCAAAACGTTTTTGAATTTCGTCGAACTCTTGGATCGCCGTGAGATTGACTTCGCCATAGCGCGAGATTTTTTCTCGGACGGTTTTTAAATGCTCTTCGAGTAAAGCCTTCTTTTCCATCTGTGGCATCGGTGCCCATTCGACTGAAAGTTGCTCGACAAAAATAGGAAGCTTTTCGATTTCGATTTCAATCGATTCATCAAAAGGCGTGGGTTCTTTGAGGTAACGCTCGTTCGAAATACTGCACAACTGATCAAAACTCGACTGTTCGTGCGTAATTTTGATTTCAAGTTCTTGAATCTGTCCCAAGACTTCTTCTCGACGTCTATGAAGTTCAGTTCTTTTTTCTCGAAGTTCGTTTAAACGACCACAAGTATCGTTAAATGCCGCTTTCGTGTCCGAAAGTTTCACGAGCGTGGCGTCTCTATCGACTAAAGAAGTTGCTTGGTTGAGTTCGACTTCTTGGCGTTTTGCCGCCATTCCGTCGATTTCAACGCGAGCGGATTCTTCATCACGTCTTAAATCTTCGAGATTCGATTCGTGCTGCTCGATTT
This sequence comes from uncultured Bdellovibrionales bacterium, assembly GCA_937903155.1. Classification (GTDB taxonomy): domain Bacteria; phylum Bdellovibrionota; class FAC87; order UBA2466; family UBA2466; genus CALCZU01. The sequence continues at coordinate 34,298 of CALCZU010000011.1, read as the reverse complement.
CATTGCGAAGACGCTTCACTTTGTACTCTAAGCTAACGAGCCGTTCTTCGACTCTCGAACGTTCAATCTTCTTTTCATTGACGAGCGCCATCATCTCATCGACGGATGCCGAGAGCGTTGTGATTTCGGCTAATTTCAGCGTCAATTCTTCTTCGACTTCCGCCGCATTTTGCAAAATCTCTTGGTGTTCGAGGATAATGCTTTCGAGGCGCGCCTTTGTCTCATTAATTTGGCCGTCCATCATCTGCCATTTGTGCTGAAGATCAGCGTGTTCTCTTTGAGCTCTTCCGAGTTCAAAAACAACCTGCTCTTTTTCTTTGCGGTGACCGACAGTTTCAATATGAATCGATGACAGCGTGTCTTTTAAAGCTTCGTGACGGTCTTCTTGCGCTTTGAGGTTCGCTAATTTTTCTTCGCGTTCGGCAGAGAGTCGTGCGAGTTCGCCTTCGATTCGGACAGTTGCTTCTAAAAGCTCTTCAATTTCACGTTTTCTCGCGAAAACGCCCATCTTCGTGGGAAGTTTTCCGGATGTTAGAGACCTGTCACCATGCCCAATCGTTTTCGATTCGTTGGTAATAAAAGTGAGATTTGGAAATTCTTTTCGGAGTTCGAAAAGTCTTTCGGTCGTTGGAACCAAATACGTATCTTTTAATCTCCACTCTGCAATATTAATGAGTTCAGGAGCTACTCGGATCTTCGAGAGCAATGGAATCGCATCCGAAGGAAGGGATTGAGCGGTACCTGGTTGCGTCGCGATTTCGCTTTTAACGATAATCTTAACACGTTCTAAATCTTCTTTGGTGACGGTTCTTGCAAGATTCTGCGCTTCTTCCGTCGTATTGACGATGAGCGTATTCATATCCGAACCGAGTAAAAGTTCGAGATGATCTTCAAGCGACGCTTCGGGCTGCAAGATTTCCGCGAAAGGAATCGCTGAAACCGACTGCTCACCTAGTTTTAAAAGCATTTCTCGCGCTGTCGGAGAATAGCCTTCCATATTCTCTTGGAGCTCTTTTAAAGAATCCAAACGCGATTTTTGAGAATGGAAACTTTCGCGAGTTGAGTAAATCTGGTCTTCTAACGCCGATAAAGAACTCGAAATATCTTCGCATTCGGTCGAGACTAATGCGACTTCGCTTTCCGCATTTTTCGCTTTTTCTACAAAGCTTTGAATCAAAGCTTCCGCTTCAACCAGTTTCGTCTGTAATTCTTCAATTTGAACGGCGGATTCTTTCGAGCGATCTTCGATTTTTTCGCGCTCTTCAATTAAATTTCGTTCGCGCTCTTCGACGCTGACTTTTTGATGTTCTAACGCCACGTTTTTGTGTGCGTAGTGATTCTTTTTGTTTTCGAGCTCGCGTCTGCGATGGTCTGCGCGAGATTTTGCCTCGACGCTTTCCCTCATCTTGAAATCGAGATCATTGACTTCGGTTTCGAGCGAGCTTTTTAAGCCCATGACCGTGTCTTTTTCTTCCGCTTCGCGTTCGACTTCTTCAGAAAGAGAAGTCACTAAGTGCGAAAGCTCGCTCGCTTCTCTTTTTGAATTTTCGTATCCTTCTTCGAGATGCTTTTTGCGTTCCTCGAGCAGACTCATTTCGCCTTCGAGTCTTTGTAAGAGAAGCGAAAGCTTTCTCTCGCTATCAGACAATTCGGTATACGCTTTTTCTTGTTCGATACGGGTAATTTCGAGTTCGGTCGCTTCGGCATCGACTTGTCCTACTGCCGCATCTGACTCGGAGCGTTCGGTCACTAATTGATTTTTTGCAAACGTGCAGTCATCGATCGCCTTTTTGTGAATAAAAAGATTGCGACCCAATAAGTAAAGATCCACGACTTCGAGTTCGCTTTTTAGTTCTTTATATTTTTTCGCGCGCGTGGCTTGGACTTTGAGCGAGCGGATCTGCTTTTCAAGCTCATTGATAATGTCTTGTAAGCGCAGCATGTTTTGCCGCGTGGCCTCGAGTTTTTTCTCGGCTTCTTTACGCTTTGCTTTGTATTTGGTGATTCCTGCGACTTCTTCAAAAAGATAACGACGCTCTTCGGGCTTCACATTGATCATGCGATCGATTTGCCCTTGTTCGATAATTGAATAAGCACGTTTTCCAACGCCCGTATCCATGAAAAGTTCGTGAATGTCTTTAAGACGGCAAGCGACTTTATTAATCAAGTATTCGCTGGTTCCATCGCGGTAAACTCGTCGAGTAATCGAAATTTCATCCGACTTATCAAAAGCCGAAAACATCGGAGAAAGCGAAACGCCTTCTCTTTCTAAAATCAGACTGACTTCAGCCATGGAGCTGGCTTGTTTGGTATCCGAGCCGTTAAAAATAACGTCGGACATCGATTCGCCTCGCAAGTGCTTTGCACTTTGCTCGCCCATGACCCACTGGATGGCATCGACGATATTACTTTTTCCGCACCCGTTTGGTCCAACCACACCCGTAATACCCGGTTGGAAAGTCAAAATGGTTCGATCTAAAAACGATTTAAAACCCTGTAACTCGAGTCTTCTTAGGCGCATCTTCCCCTACAAATGTTGAATACTATTTATTTTTAAGGTTTGCTTGCGCAGCCGCTAACCTGGCAACAGGAACGCGGAATGGCGAGCAACTGACGTAATTAAAGCCGAGTTTATGGCAGAATTCAATGGTGGATGTATCTCCCCCATGTTCGCCACAAATCCCTATTTTGATTGCGCTATTTGTTTTGCGCCCGTATTCGACTCCAAACGCGACTAAACGCCCTGCCCCCTCTTGATCCAAGGAGACAAAAGGGTCTTCTTTGAAGATTCCTTTTTCGACGTATTTTGGCATAAACGACCCGGAGTCATCGCGCGAAAGGCCTAGACTCATCTGAGTGAGGTCATTGGTTCCAAAGGAGAAAAATTCGGCTTCTTGAGCCAGTTTATCCGCAATCAGAGCGGCTCTTGGAATTTCAATCATCGTTCCGATTTTGTATTTTAAATCGACTTTGTGTTTTGCAAGGACGCTGTCACACGTTTTTACGATATCGGCTTTGATGATCTTAAATTCTTCAAAACTCATGATGAAAGGCACCATGATCTCGGGTTCGATCTTAAAATCTTCCTTTTCCACAAGCTCGACGGCCGCTTCGATAATCGCGCGAACCTGCATGATGTAGATTTCAGGAAAAGAAATCGCAAGGCGGCAACCGCGGTGACCGAGCATCGGATTAAATTCGTGAAGGCTTTTGGTCTTTGCAATGATTGCTTCTTTCGAAGTGTGAAGCGTTCGCGCGAGTTCTTCCATGTCATTGTCTGTCCGCGGTAAAAACTCGTGGAGCGGCGGATCGAGAAGGCGCACGGTAACCGGATACCCTTTCATTTCCCTAAAAATCGCTCGAAAATCTTCCTTTTGCATCGGAAAGATTTTTTGAAGTGCGGCTTCGCGTTGGTTGCGCGTGTCTGCCAGAATCATTTCGCGAACGGCTGTGATCCGAGACTCTTCAAAAAACATATGCTCGGTCCGACAAAGTCCGACGCCTTCGGCCCCAAAGCTGCGCGCGACTTTTACGTCGTGAGGCGTTTCAGCATTGGCTCTTACGCCTAAAACTCGTTTTTCATCGACCCATTTCATGAGCTCTGTGAAATATTGATCGACTTGGCTGTTGATCGTCGGCACATGTCCTAAGATCACTTCTCCCGTCGCCCCATCGAGCGTTAAGATATCGCCTTTTTTAACGATGGTTTCTCCGACCTTAAATTGTTGGTTTTTGTAGTCGATAGAAATCACGCTACAACCGGCAATACAGGGTTTTCCCATTCCCCGCGCGACGACCGCTGCGTGGGAGGTCATCCCGCCTAAAGCCGTCAAAATTCCTTCGGAGGCATCCATGCCGCCGATATCTTCGGGCGAAGTCTCGTGCCGGACTAAAATGGCTTTTTTACTTCCCTTTTTCATCTCTTCGGCTTCTTCAGAGGAGAAAACCACTTCTCCCGAAGCGGCTCCAGGCGACGCTGGCAGGCCTTTTGCGATGACTTTTTTAGAAACTCGAGGGTCGAGTCGTGGATGAAGTAATTGTTCGATTTGCGCCGTCGAAACTCTTAACAGAGCGGTGTCTTTAGAAATCAGTTTTTCATTAACCATGTCAACAGCGATGCGAACCGATGCAGAGGCTGTTCGTTTTCCGGTGCGAGTCTGTAAAAGATAAAGTTTATTTTTTTGGACGGTAAACTCGATGTCCTGCATGTCTTGATAATGCTCTTCGAGTTTTTTATAAAGTTTTACGAGTTCTTGGTAAGTATCTTTGAAAAGAGCATCCATTGTCGGAAGCGTCGAATCGTTTGCGGATTCTTTATTGATCGGACACGGAGTGCGGATGCCGGCGACGACATCTTCGCCCTGTGCGTTTTGCAGATACTCTCCGAAAAATCGTCGCTCGCCCGTGGAAGGATCGCGAGTAAAGGCAACACCGGTTGCACAGTCGTCGCCCATGTTTCCAAAGACCATACTTTGAATAGTGACTGCGGTGCCCCAGTTTTCTGGAATCTTATTGATGCGTCGATAACTGACCGCTCGAGCCGACATCCACGACTGAAAAACAGCTCCTATCGCACCCCAGAGTTGTTCTTTCGGATCTTGAGGAAACGCATTTCCGGTTTCACGAATCACCGTTTTTTTAAACTCAGCAACGAGTTTTTTTAAATCTTCGGCGGGAAGCTCGGAATCGTTTTGAACCTTTCGGTCGTACTTTGCTTGAGTCAAAAGCATTTCAAAGTGATGAGGCGAAATCCCTAAAACCACATCCGAATACATTTGGATAAATCGACGATAAGCATCGTAAGCAAATCGTTCATCCTTGGAAGAAGCGATTAACCCTTCGACCGTCGAATCGCAAATTCCCAAATTTAAAATCGTGTCCATCATGCCCGGCATGCTCACTCGAGCGCCCGACCGGACTGAAACTAAGAGCGGATTTTTAGGGTCCGCAAACTTGGCGCCCATCGCTTCTTCAAGTTTTTTAAGCGCCTCGGCCACTTCTTTTTCAAGAGACTCTGGATATTTTTGTCCGTTTTCGTAAAAGTGAGTGCAGACTTCGGTCGTCAGTGTAAAACCGGGAGGCACCGGTAAACCCAACTGAGTCATTTCTGCGAGGTTTGCTCCTTTGCCGCCGAGCAAATTTTTCATTTCTCGGTTTCCAGATGCTTTCCCATTCCCAAAAAAATAAACCTGCATTTTTATCTACCCAAATGTGTTGTGAGAAATTCCACAAGGTTTGAAACTGTAACGCGCTCTTGCTTCATCGTATCGCGGTGACGAACGGTGACCGAGTGCGCCGCCTGGCTTTCACCATCAATCGTAATGCAAAAAGGCGTCCCGACTTCGTCCTGTCGACGATAACGTCGGCCAATGGCGCCTTTATCATCGAAAAAGACATTCCAATTCTTTTTGAGATCACGATAAACTTTTTCGGCCATTTCAGGCATTCCGTCTTTATTCACTAACGGAAACACCGCCGCTTTGATCGGTGCAATGTGCGGATGAAATTTTAGAACCGTTCGGACATCGCCACCTTCTAAAGTCTCTTCCACGTAAGCATCGACTAAGAAAGCAAGTGTGCCTCTATCGGCGCCCGCACTGGGCTCAATCACGTGCGGGAAATATCTCGCATTCGCTGCTTGATCAAAATAGCGTAAATCTTTTTTACTGAATTCAGAATGCTGTTTGAGATCGTAGTCAGTGCGGTTCGCAATGCCTTCGAGCTCTGCTCGGCCGAAGGGGAAATCGTATTCGATATCCGCACAACCTGCGGCGTAATGCGCGAGTTCGTTTTTTTCGTGTTCTCTTAAGTGAAGACGTTCTTTGGCGATCCCGTATTTGATGTACCAGTTATAACGTTCCGTTTTCCAATACTCGAACCATTTCGCGGCTTCGTGCGGATCGGCTGGACAGAAAAATTCCATTTCCATTTGTTCGAATTCTCTCGAACGGAAAGTGAAGTTACGCGGATTGATTTCATTTCGGAACGCTTTTCCGATTTGGGCAATTCCAAAGGGGACTTTCACGCGAGAAGTGCTGACGATATTATCAAAGTTTGCGAAAATTCCCTGACAGGTTTCAGGCCGTAAATAAACTTGAGAAGTACTGTCTTCCATCGCGCCTACAAAAGTTTTAAACATCAAATTGAAGTGACGGACTTCGGTGAATTTGTCTTTCGTGCCACAGCTGGGGCATTGGTTATTCGTGATGTGGTCCGCTCGAAAACGGCCTTTGCATTGAGTGCAATCGACCATCGGATCGGTAAAAGATTTTAAGTGTCCCGAGGCTTCCCAGACTTTGGGATTCATCAAAATCGAACAATCCACGCCCACAACGTCATCGCGTTGCGTTACCATATCTTGCCACCAAAGGTTTTTGATATTACGTTTGAGTTCGACGCCTAAAGGCCCGTAATCCCAGCAACCGTTTAAGCCCCCGTAGATCTCGCTCGATTGAAAGAGAAATGCCCTGCGTCGGCATAAGGAGACGATATTATTCATTTTTGCATCGGTTGGTGATTTAGCCACGTTTGTCCTCTTATTAGGCTGGGACATTAATCGCTTCAGGGGGAATCGTAAATAGAAAGAGTACTTAAACGACGTTGATCGGGTGACATACTTTGTCAGCCGTTCCCTGTCAGGGGTTGTGGTATAAGGCCGACCCATGAGACGTCTTTTCCGAGGCATGGGTCTTTTCTTTTTAGTTGCGACCGCAGTTTTTCAAACAGACCTCTACCCGGCAGTGCTGACGGGTGACGCTTGCAAGCAAAAGCTGGGTGATTTCGGCCGCACGATGATGCGAATGGAAAAAAAAGACTCTGCCTGTTACCAACCCTTTTTTTGTTCGACGAACGTTTTATCTCTCATCCAGCATTTACAAGAGTCGAGTACTGAAAACATTCCCGCTAACGTTTTATTCATTTACCCTAAAAGTGGAAAACAAAATCTCTACCCACAAAACTCGCGCAACGATGATCTCGAATGGCGATTTCATTCCGTAATCGCCATAGACAACGAGATCTTGGATTTAGATTACGGAAAAAAAGAACCAGAATTTGTTGCCGCGGATGTTTACTTTCTTAAAATGTTTGGTTCGAAAAACCTCGACTTTAATGAGATCGAAATAAAAACGATTCCCGCTGATTCGTATTTGAGATTTTTTAAGGAATACGCGTGGGCTTATTACGTTTACCATTTGAGCAACGAACACGATGGTTTCGCGAGGGAAAGCGTATCGGACTACTTGTTAAAAACAGTGCCGGGATTTCGAAGACCTTTTAGTCTGCAACCCACTACCTTAGATAAAAGAGTTGAAGTGGTCACGGGTATCACCGAATTACAGGACAGCAACCGAAAACGTTTTTCCGACTTAGACAGAAATCAAAAAATCATTTTCAAGTATGTCACGATGACCGTCGATAAAGCGATGATCGAGACGCAAATCTCGGGAAGAACTCTCAACATTGGAAAACATTCCATCCAAGTCGAAACCGATGGAATCGTTCGCGAAATTCCGTACGAGCTCATTTTTACAGAGTCCATTTTGGCTGTTCCGTCACAAGCGCTCCGTGAGCGATAGAATATTTGTCCCTTTGTTCTCACAATTTATTTTTTGGGGAGGATGTTGTTTTTGTATTTGTGGATGCCTTTTCGGATCCCAATAATTGCCAAAAGAACTCCGGCTCCGATAGAAGCCGGCCATAAGAGGATGCCCTTATCCATTCGAAAGGCTCCGGCAGCGATGGCGGTTAAAAGAGCCACTCCAAGCAAGTAAAGAAGCCCTGAGAACTTTTCAGGTAAAACGCGACTCCGTCGTTGAATATCGTTCTCCAACAACGACTTCATATTTTTCAAAATCGATTTTTCCATGGGCACTTGTTGGTTTTTCAAAAATAGTCCTATTTACTTGAATCAATTTCAGACGCATTAATCTTTTGCATTCAATTACTTCGTAGCTGCAGTACCAAACTTGGGATGAAATCGATCGATGGAGCAGTTGAATCGGTCAGAATGATAGTTGCACATCCCAGCCAGCTTTACGAACTAAATCGTATTTTTGGGGCAGATTCACTCTCCCAGTGATGAAATTACCTCGAGTAAGAGCGGATAAAAGAGCAGCAAAAAAGTAGGAGGCAGGAAGAAAAGGATAATCAGGATATTTGTTCGTGAAGGCAGTCTCTGCAAGTGATTTTCGAGGTCGCGGGAGTGTTCCGATCTCAATGTGTTTGCGATCGAGGAAACGCAATGGGAAAGCCCCGCTCCGCTTTGGTAGAGTTCTAAAATGACCGAAAACCAAACTCTTAATGGCCGAATGGAGAAATGATTTGCCAGTCTTTCGAGCAGCTGACCGATGGGCTCTTCTTCGCGCGAGGAAAGTTCTGGGAGTAAGCCCGCGGGCATTTTGTCCCCAATCGCTTTAAGGGATTCGGGCCAGGCATAACCTAGGTCGTAGCCCGCCTGGAGGTAAAGTCCGACCGTTTCCAAAAACTGCATGAGCGCGTGACGGACCCGTCGTCTGTACCGAACTCCTTTTCTTAATTTTTCTAATAAAATTTTGAAACTTGCCATATCACCCGACTTCCAATGATTTCTATAACGAGGGATAGAAAAAGGATAAGCCATCCCGTGGGACTGCTTAAAAACTTTGTCACGAGATCTCCTTGAAAATAGATCAGAGACATTCCCACTACCCATGGAATGCAAAAAGCAATTCCGATTTGAGCAAAGGAAGATTTTCTGAGGTTTTTAATTTTTTGATTTGCCGACGATTCCATTTCTAACAGCGGAACCATTTTCGTAAGAAGCGGTGTCACCGACAGGCCTTGAGAATAGACCATTTCGATTAAATTCAAGTACACGCCCGATAACTTCAGCCCTGCCCGTTTTTGAAAAATTTCGAGCAGTTCTGAAAGATTTTTTCCATCTTCGTATTTTTTAAGACTTTTTTTAAGTTCGGCCGCAAACGGTCCGTCAATTCTTTCAGCCAATAAAAAAAGCGCAGATGGCAAATTGATACCGACTTCGGAGAGCCCTTGAAGGGCGTATAAAAAAGAAAGTGAGTTTTGGTCAATCGATTCTAAATGCTGGTCATGGTCTTTTTTCAAAAGCCACCGGTAGAGAAAAGGAAATCCAAATACCATTCCCACCAGACCTAAAACAGGACTCTTTAAGACCCATAATGAAGCGAAAAAAAAGAGCGCGAGGAGGCCGGCCGTCCACCCTAGAAGGATTTTAGCGCCCCTCTTCCCTCGCCCCAAGACGCGCTTCCCGCGGGCCAACCGCAGTTCTTTTTTCAGCGCTTTACGATAGAGAAATGTGATTCCCCAAATGGAAATCAGAACCACAAATAGTGTTATAAAAAACACGGTGATCAGGAGAAAAAACTTCGACATCTCCCGCCTTTAATGCAAAGTTAAGTCCATGGAGAGGGTCCAGCCATGAATCGAATTACCGTAGTCGATGGAAAAACTATTCCCGAAGCGTATCTCAGACGTCTTGAAATTGGAGCGAACGACAAGGCCTGTCTTTATAAAAAAGACGGTCACTGGGTTCCCATTTTGTGGAAGGATTATCACACGCGAGTACTCGGAATTTTTCACGGACTTCAGCAATTAGGACTTCAAAGAGGCGATCGCGTTTGTATTTTAAGCAACACTCGGCCTGAGTGGAATATGGTCGATCTTGCTTGTCTCGGTTCGGGACTGGTCGCCGTGCCGATTTATCAATCGAGTACCGCAGAGGATGTTGCCTATATTTTAGGACATTGCGGAGCCAAAGTCGTTTTTGTCGAAGACGAAGCGCAACACGCAAAAGTCGTTGCCGCGATGGAAAAAAACAAAACAAATCTCTCGGTCATCAGCTTTGGACAAACGGTTCCTCCCTTAGGAAATCACGTTGTTACGACGCTGGAAGAATTCGCTCCAGCCATTTCTGGAAATAAAACGATTGAAGCGGCTTTTCAGGCGTCTTCAAAACTTGCAAAGCCCGACGATATGGCGTCGATCGTCTATACCTCTGGAACGACCGGCGTTCCCAAGGGTGCCATCATGATGCACAAAAATTTCTTAGCGGAGCTCCGCGCGGTGACCGATGGGTTTTACATCAGTGCCGACGATACAACTCTTACTTTCCTTCCTTTTGCGCATATTCTGGGACGTGTCGAAAGCTTGATGCCACTCTTCTCGGGGCTGTGCATGGCGTACGCGGAAAATATCAATTCCGTGGCCCAGAACATGGAAGAAATCAAGCCGACGATCCTTGTCAGCGTTCCGAGAATTTACGAAAAGATTTTTGCAAAAATCCAATCGGGGATTTCAGGTCAGCCACAATTCAAACAACGACTCGTCCACTGGGCTTTGTCGACGGGGCGTAAAGTCGCTCGAGCGCGCTCGAATAAACAATCGCTGCCTTTTAAACTTGCTTTGGAATACAAAGCCGCCGACCGAATCTTTTTTTCGAAAATCCGAAAAAAAATGGGAGGCAATATCCGGATTACGATTTCGGGTGGCGCTCCCTTAGCGGAAGAGCTCTGCGAATTTTTCCATGCGGCCGGAATTAAAATTCTTGAAGGTTACGGACTGACGGAAACGACTGCAGCAGCCACCGTTAACCAGCCCGACGATTATCAATTTGGAACTGTAGGAAAACCGTTAGGCGATGCGGAAATTCGAATTGCAGAAGATGGAGAAATTCTGATTCGCGGTTCGATGGTCTTTAAAGGCTATTACGAAAATCCAGAAGCTACCAAAGAAATCATGGCGGAAGGCGGCTGGTTAAGGACCGGCGATATCGGAGAAATCGTACGCGGAGGATTTTTAAAGATTACCGATCGCAAAAAAGAATTGATCGTCACCTCGGGCGGAAAAAACATCGCCCCACAAAAACTCGAAAACTTTTTAAAAGGCGCCCGCTGGGTGAGCCAAGCCATCGTTTTCGGCGACAAACGCAAATACATCGTCGCCCTTCTCACGCTTCAAGAGCCTGAAGTTTTGAAATGGGCCTCCGAAAATCAAATTTCTCATTCCGGCTACGCCGATTTGACGGAAAATGAACAACTCATCAAACTCATCGACGCTGAAGTGCGTAAAGTAAATCTCCTACTTCCCAGCTACGAGTCGATCAAAAAATTCAAAATTCTCCCGAAGGATCTCTCGATCGAAACGGGTGAAATGACCCCAAGCCTCAAAGTAAAACGAAAAGTCTGCACGCAAAAATTCGGCGCCTACGTCGAAGCGATGTACGGCGGCTAAACCTCCGTCCGTAGTTCTTCCGTTTGCATCGAGATTGCTTCGTCGCTTCGCTCCTCGCAAAGACGCGGTTTTTAGACACGTTTTCGACGTCCTTACGTAAAAACCCGTCGTTGCGAGGAGCCGCAGGCGACGAAGCAATCTCGATGCATGAGGACGCTCCCCGCTGCCTCTTGCAAACATATTCAATCTGAATCAGATTTTGAGCATGCTAAAAGGATTCGTCTATTTGATGGCAAGTGAAAATCGTCGAGCGATTTACGTCGGAGTAACGAGCGACCTCACTAAAAGAATTACCGAACATAAGAGTTATGCCGTCAAAGGGTTCACTCGAAAGTATAACTGCGTCAATCTTGCTTACTTTGAAGATTGTGCAGAAATTACGCTGGCAATCCAACGCGAGAAGCAGATTAAGGGAGGGTCGAGGCAAAACAAGATTAAGCTAATTGAAAGGAGCAATCCCGAATGGAAAGACTTGAGCCGGCTGGTCCTCGGCTCCTAGTTCTTCCGTTTGCAGCGAGATTGCTTCGTCGCTTCGCTCCTCGCAACGACGTGGTTTTACGCCCGTCGCGGACCAAGCAAAAACTGCTTTCGCTTAAAACGTGGAGACGATTTTTTTGAAGTGGTCGCCGCGTTCTTCGAAATTTTTGAACATGTCTTGGCTGGCGCAGCCTGGGGAGAGAAGGACGACGTCTCCGGATCGGGATTTTTGGTAGGCGAGATAGACTGCCTCTTCAAAAGTGCCGACAAGGAATGTTTCGCTGTAATCTCCGATGGCGCGATTCATTTTTTCTTTGGCTTCTCCGACGAGAATTAAGTTTTTGACGTGTCTTCGAATCGAATATGCGAGGGGAAGATAATCTTCCCCTTTGTCCTTGCCGCCCGCGATTAAGATCACAGGTTCTCGGAAACTCTCCAGTGAACGCATGAGCGAATGAACGTTTGTGCCTTTGGAATCGTTGTAGAAAGCGACTTGGTTTTTACGCGCCACAAACTCCATGCGATGAGGCAAGGGCTTGAAGAGCATGACTACTTTTTGAATCGCTTCATTACTGATTCCAGCAAGCTTTGCTGCAAGGATGGCTGCCATCAAATTTTCTTTATTATGAAGGCCTTTGAGCAAGTTTCCTTGCGTTGGGAAAACATGTTCTTTCCATCTTTCGGCTTTGAGACTGAGCGAAATGCCTTCCATCGTCATGCCTTGGAATTTTTCGGCGTAATGCGGTGGAATTTTCGCGAAAGCATCAGACGTAAAATAAAGAGACTTCGCGGGTCCGCCCGATAAAAGCGACATCAACTTTTGATCTCGTAAGTTTGTGATGATGTAGTCATCTTCAGTCAGGTTGTTTTTCAGTTTAATTTTCGACAAAACATAGTCTTCATACGCAGGATACCGATCTAAATGATCAGGTGCGACGTTTAGAAAAATCGCGATATGCGGTTTTAAAGTGTACGTGCTGTCTAATTGAAAACTTGAGATTTCAAGCACGACATAATCCGATTTTTCGCGGCGAAGGACGTAATCACATAAAGGAGTTCCGACGTTTCCACCAAGGAAGCTCGACTTTCCGCCCGATTGAAGCATTTCGTGAATAAGATTCGCGGTAGTCGTTTTTCCGTTAGTTCCCGTGACCGCAATAATCGGTTCGGTGATGAACTGAGACGCAAGTTCGACTTCACTAATGATAGGTATCTTGCATTTTTCGGCGTGTTGGAGTGGCTTGATATCCAAGCGGACACCCGGGCTCACAACAATGAAATCTTGTTCACCAAACGTTTTTAAAACATGTTTTCCAAGTTCGGAAACATAGTCAAAACCTTCGAGCGCATCTAAAGAGTCTTTTAAATCTGTTTTATTGAGTTCATCCGTGACGGTAACTTTAAAACCTTTTTTACACAAAAGCTTGGTCGCGGAAACGCCGCTTTTTCCCAGTCCTACGACGAGCGCGCGCATTCCTTTTTTAACTTGTATCATCTTCTTCTCCCTATCTTAATTTCAAAGTAGCCAGTCCTAACATCGCTAAGACCAGTGATATAATCCAAAACCGAACCGTAACCTGAGGTTCGGCCCAACCCGAAAGCTCAAAGTGGTGGTGAATCGGAGCCATCCGAAAAACCCGTTTCTTAGTTAACTTATAAGAAATCCTCTGCGTAATCACCGACACTGCTTCCAGTACAAAAATACCCCCTACGATTGCAAGGACTATTTCGTTTTTAGTGATGACCGCCATGGTTCCAAGGGCCGCACCTAGCGCGAGTGCCCCGACGTCTCCCATAAATACTTGCGCGGGGTACGTGTTAAACCACAGAAATCCTAAGCCTGCGCAAACCATTGAAGCCGCGACGATCGCAAGTTCCCCAGAATCTTTTACATACGGAATGAAAAGATATTCCGCTAACTTAGCGTGGCCCGCTAAGTACGAAAAAATTCCGAAAGTGAGGGCTGTAATCATAATCGGCCCAATCGCAAGCCCATCTAATCCGTCCGTTAAATTAACGGAATTGCTCGCCCCAACAATCACAAGCCAACCAAAAAGCCAGTACAAAGGACCGATATCAAAAGACAACGCTTTTAAGAACGGAACATGCAATTCGGTCGATTGGCCCATGCATTGGATGAGCAAGTACAGCGTGATGAACGAAAACAAAGTCTGAAGAATCATCTTGGCCTTTTCGGAAAGCCCTTTTGAATTCTTTTCCTTAATCTTCTTAAAATCATCGAGCCATCCGATGAATCCAAAACTGAGCATGACTCCCAGAACCAACCAAACATATTGATTGGTCGTGTCTGCCCAGAGCAATGTCGAAACCACCACAGAGAGAAGAATTAAAATTCCTCCCATCGTCGGCGTCCCGGTCTTTTTTAAATGCGATTTTGGACCATCATCGCGCACGCTTTGACCATATTGCCTGCTACTCAGGATCCGAATAAACACCGGACCTAAAAGTAAGCTAATCAATAAAGAGGTGAGACCTGCGCCTAATGCACGAAAGGTAATGTACCTAAATACGTGAAAGGCGTGGATGCTTCCATGTAGTGGAAATAATAAGTGATATAACAAGGCCTTCTTCTCCGGTAGGTTGACTTAATAAATTCCCCACTAACTAGCAACCTTTAATTTATAAATAATTGAAATTAATAGCATATTTTTATATTCCGGAACAGAGAAAAACGTAGCCAAATGCGGCATACGACTTTTAGGGGTTTTATCCTCGAAATTGTCAAATCACGGAGACGCCATTAAATTCCGCAAATGAAATCAACTTGCATTGCATTGGCAGCCCTTTTTATCGCCGTGAAGGGCTTGGGCGGCAGTTTTAACTCGGTGTTTACGGCGATGGGGTGGGGTTTATTCCACGGTCCGGTCGTAGGAACTCTGTTTGCGATCTTGCTCGGCACATTTTTTCTCACGTACTCCTCGGAAGAAAAAAAATCGGTCGTTTCGATTTCTTCTCGCGAAAAAACAATCTTTAGCGTGGTGTATTTTTTGATGATCGCCGTCGCACTTTGGATTCGCTGGCAACTCATTCAGAAAAATGCGTTGGATATTAATCGAGCTGATATGTTGTTTGCGATTCAGGCGGAGATTGATGCGTTTTTAAAAGGGATTAATCCTTACGGACCTCTGACGATGACGAACGGAGGTATCATCCAGCATGGGTACCCTCCCCTTTTGTGGTTAGGTTATTTGCCGTTTTCGCTTTTGCATTTGGATTTGCGTTGTTTGAATTTAATTGCTCAAGGAGTCTTTTACTTTTTTCTTTGGGATATTTTTTTAAAGCAGAAACGTTTTCATTTTTCGAGTTTCGCAAAGTCGGCGGCATTTTTCATCGTACTTGTGGGCTTTCATTGTTTTTCGAAGCAAGCGACTCGCCAGCCGATGGATGTTCATATGGGACCGTACTGGTTGTGTTTTACGCTTTTCTTGTGGGCGCTTAGTCGAGGAAATTTCAGCGTCGCGTTTTGGATTCTGCCTTTGCTTTGCTTGTGCCGAGAGCCAGCATTCTTGTGGGCACTTCCGTTGCTGTTATTGTTTTATCTTAAAGAGCGAACTCTTTTTTGGGAAGCTTTCAAAAAACTGATCATCGGAGGCTTTGCGATCGCGGGGGTTTTTATTTTGTGGAGCCCGAAACTTTTTTTCTCGGGAGTTCTCTTTTACGGAGCGCATGTTTACCAAACGCCATTGAACGAAATGCTGCGGTTTTATGGACTCTCTGGAGTTTTGGCTGTTACAGGGCTTTTAGTCCTTCAAAAACCTTTGCAGGCGTTGGGAATTCTTGTGACATTTTTTTGGGTATCTCGACGGAGAGACACGCTTCAAGTTCCACAAGCCTTGGCGTTGGGAGGCTTTGCCTACCTCACGCTCATGCTTTTTGTCTCGTTGAGTTATCCGTTTGTGTATTCGGAGCTGATCATGTTGGTGTACGCGCTCCTGTTTTGGCCAAGTGGTACGGGTGATAAAGAGTTTCAGTTCCCATAGCGAAACCACGCCCGTCGTTGCGAGGAGCGAAGCGACGAAGCAATCTCAATGTACGGAGAGAAGATTCACAATTTATTTGCGAGTTCTGAAGAAAAGAAGAATTCTATTTTCTCTCCTCTCATTTATTCATCGAAATTGATTTGATAAAAGAGAGTCGATTTGGTGTAGCCTCAACAGTGTTTTCTCACGCTAAAACGAGATTGCTTCCGTCTCCGCCCTACGGGCTGCGCCGGACGAGTCGTCGCTTCGCTCCTCGCAATGACGGGTGGAAAACAATGACTTAAGCGGGATTGGCGAAGCTGTTGGGTTGTAGGTTCGGATACGTTTGTGCGACGAGATTTCCTTTTGAATCGATGCCCTGAACTTTGTAATTTAAGCTTTCTAAAAATTCTAAAGCTTGTTTTCGCACGGGTTGGTTGCGGATGATTTCGAATTCGAGGGTGGATTCGAAAATGATTTTTGGGTGGAATTTTTTGAGCGTCGCTTCGGCGCCTTTGAAGACTTCCCATTCCATTCCTTCGACATCGATTTTAATCAAATCGAGGCGGTGGAGATTGAGCGGTTCGAGTACGCTATCTAAACGGTTCACGGGGACTTCGATGCCGGATTTGCCTAAGAGCCAGGCATTTCCGGGGAATTCGGGATCTTCACTCCATTGGAGCGTTCCGGGTTCGTAAGACAAACCGATTTGGAAAAGACTCACTCGCCCCTTGAGCTTGGGATTAATTTGGAGATTTTTTTTCAGTCTTTCGAAGAAACTTAAACCCGGTTCAAAAGCGAGGACTTGGCCTTGAGGTCCCACTTGTCGTGCCAACGGCAATGTCAGCGCTCCGACATTAGCGCCGATATCGAGGCAGACCATTTTATCGCTCACCTCTTTTTGGATGAGGTTTAAGATAGCCAAATCATATTTTCCCGTGAGCATCTGTCTTTCGGTATTGTTGCGAACATCGATGTACATCGAAATATCTTCGCAATAATCTTGGATGATCATTTCGGGCTCTCCGAAATAGAGGTAACCCATCTTGGGGGACATTCGAGAAAGCACCCGCTTCATCACATCGGGTAAAAGCCAACCGATGATGCCTAAGCTTTCGGATAGAATTCGTCGCTTTAATAACTGCCGCTTGCGGCTCTGAAGCAAAAGGTTGTGAGCTTGGGCCTGGTCGATTGCGGTCATGTGTTACTTTTGATTTTTACGAGCCCCTTTGTCAAGAATCCTGCATATTTCCGCGGGAATTGCGAAATAATTGTCAGTGTCGATTTGTGTCGAAATTCATTAAAATGAAGAGATGAATCGGGTTTGGGTATTTTTCCTTTTGATCTATTGCGTACGAGGGATTTCTCACACCCAATTGAATTTTTCATCCGGACCTGAAAATCCCACGTCATCGCCGCAGTCGGTTACAATCGAACAAAAAGAATCTGGTCCTGCATTAGTGGAGCGTCTCACTAAAACCTACGAAAGTGGAAAAAAAGAAGACCTCGATAAGCTAACGCCCGAAGACTTAGACCGAGCGATTGAACTGCTAACACCCGAAAAATCGGGAAACCCGTACGATATCGTTCCAAAGTCGTCTCTTCTATCGACCTTGAAAGACATGAAAAAAGAACGTGCGAAATCTCAGGGCACTTCTTCGCAAAATAACAGCGCTCCCGTTGCGAACTTTCCATCGAACGCTCCGGCCGGACAAGCCAATGGAGATTTCGAATATATGGGGTCAACAAAAGACCATCTCACCGGCAATACACAGGATCTTAAATACTATCGTAGTAAAACAAATCCTACGGAGGGCTACGTCGTCAGTCCCGACGGAACAGCACAGAAAACCTTTCTTGCGAACGGCGCCGGAATGACGGCCGAGCAATATGTTCGTGCAGATAAAACGCTACTCTCTTCATCGCCTTCAAAATCAGCGGTTCCTTTTTCGAACACCGGAAGTGGTACCATTCAGACCTCTTCCTATACGAGTCCAAAGGTGAACTTGGGGGGGAAAACTTATTCGCTCGGAACTGCGGACTACGGAAAAGGGAACTCAAGCAATACTACTTTTACCGGAGGTTATAGGCCCGCGACTTGTCGCTCCGGAAATTGCGCAGGAACAGCCCCCACTTACTCAATGCCTTCCTGGAATCCCCCCGCAACTTGCATTGACGGTAAGTGCGACCAGCAGTAAAGCCAAGCCTTACTGAACGAATGGGATCAGATCAAAAAGCCTAATTCCGTTAGAACCTTTGAGATAAATTAAATCGTTAGTTTGAATGAACGCCGCAAACTGAGCAGCGAGTTCTTTTACATCTGCAAAAGAATTCAGAGTCCACCCTGGAACTTTATCGCAAATGCTCTCAATCAAAACATCACATTCTTTTCCGACCGTGATGAGATGAATGTTTTTCTTTCCGAAAAGTTTTACTAAAAGAGTTCCCGCCTCAGTGTGTTTTTCTTTCGAGAAATCGCCTAATTCATTCATTTGGCCGATAACGATCACCATTCGATGAGCCCAGTCGACTTGTTTGAGTGTCTCGAGCGAGGAAGCCAGTGCGATGGGATTCGAATTATAGCTTTCGTCGATGAGTACTTTTCCGTCTTTCAGTTTGTGGATTTCTCCTCGATGGAGTGCGGGTTTTAGCTCGGGGAGCCTCTTTTTAATTTCTTTAACGGAAACCCCTCGTAATAGAGCAAGAGAGACTGCAGCTAAAAGATTATTCGAATGGTGTAAACCAAAAATCGGAACGGAGACGTTTAAAATTTCTTTTTCAATCTCAATGGTCAGTTTTAAAAAAGCAGAACTGGGATCGAGTTCTTGGTGCGACAATTTCACTTGGGCTTCCGGATTTCCCAACGCCGAATAGGCGACCGTTTTAATTTTTTTATCTGTGATCGTTTTAAAGGCTTTGCAAACTAGCGCATCATCTAAATTCAGAGCAATTCCTTCGGACTTCGGATTTTTCGCGAGCCAGTCGAAAAGTTCTTTTTTTGCGGTGTAAATACCTTCTTGTGTACCCAGTTTTCCAAGATGCGCTTCGCCGATATTGGTAATGCAACCCAACGTCGGTTCGAAAATTTCGCACATCTCTTTAATTTCGCCGAGGCCACTCATCCCCATTTCGAGTACGATTTGCTCGGTGGAATCTTGAATCAGACAAAGCGTTTTTGAAACCCCTAAAAGATTATTAAAACTGGCGGGGCTTTTGAGAGTTTTTTCTCCTAAAAGCGTTGCCAGCATATCTTTCGTGGAGGATTTTCCGGCACTTCCCGTGATCGAGACCACTGGGCCCGTAAAATGCGATCTCAAATTTTTTGCAATGTCCGATAGTGCAATCAAAGAATTGTGCACGATGAGTTGGGGAAGAGAGTTTTGGATTTTTTCTTCAGAGAGAAGGAGCAGAGCACCCTTCTCTGCAGCTTGAGTCAGAAATTTATGACCGTCGTAGTTCTCTCCCCGAAGGGCTACGAAAACTTCTCCCGCTTTTAGGCTTCGCGAATCCGTAGAAAGAGAAGTGACAGTTTTCCGATCATTGGGGCAGAAAAAAAGTTCTCCCCCGGTCCAGCGCACTAAATCATGAATAGTTGTGTCAGAGAACATCTTGGGAATAGTATCCCCGAACCACTTCCCGATCGTCAAAGGGGTATTTTTGTTTTCCGATAATTTGGTAGGTTTCGTGTCCCTTACCGGCAATCAAAACCAAATCCTCTTTTTTTGCGAGCGAGAGCGCGAGTTCGATTGCCGCTTTGCGGTTCACTTCGCGGTGAAATTCAGTCTCTGATTTCTCAATTCCGGTTTCGATATCATTCAAAATACTCTCCGGATTTTCGGTGCGAGGATTATCTGAGGTAATCACGGTCACGTCACTGAGAGCGCTGGCTACTTGGGCCATTCGAGGTCTTTTCGTTTTGTCGCGATCGCCTCCGCATCCAAAGACGGAGATGATTTTTCCGCCTTCAGTGCCTTTGAGCTCGTTTAGCGCCCTTAAGACATTCAGAAGAGCGTCATCTGAATGTGCATAATCTACAAAAATATTTGGATAGTCACCCACGGGCATGACGCGCTCAAGCCTTCCCGGAGCCCCTTTTGCAAAAGCTAACGCGGAAGAAATTTCGGATTCATCAAAGCCAAGAACACTGAGCGACGCAAAGACTCCTAAGCAATTTAAAAGATTAAACGTTCCGATGAGAGGGCTTTGAAACGCAGCTTTTCCCTTCGGCGTTTTGATCTCGGCCCAAGTCTCCGAACGAGAAAGAGCTGCTTTCTCGACCGAAAAATCGGCGGCTCCCTTGTGCAATGAATAGGTGTATCCTTTTAGGTTTGAGCTCTCTTTTATAAACCTTTCGGTATACGGATCATCCTTCCAAAAAACGCCCAGTTTTAAACCGTAATCCCGGAAAAATCGAAGTTTTGCGTTGAAATAGCTTTCCATCGAACCGTGGTAATCTAAATGATCACCTGTGAGATTTGTAAAAAGTCCCAGCTGAAATTGAGTTCCTAAAGGGCGGAACTGATCCAGCGCGATAGAGGAGACTTCCATTACGGCATGCGTAACTTTTTGATGGATCATTTCTCTGAAAAGTCCTTGAAGTTCGTAGGGGCCGGGGGTTGTCAGTTCCGAAACAATTTCTTCGTCACCAATCTTATTGCAGACTGTACCGATGAGCCCGGTTTTTTTTCCGAGTTTTTTCAGCGTCTCTTCAATTAGAAAAGAAGAAGTCGTTTTTCCGTTCGTTCCGGTAATTCCGATAAGACACATTTGTTGGGAAGGCGAATCAAACCACTGTGCACAAGCTTCTGCGTACGCCGCTCGCGTGTTCTTCACTAAAACCGCATTGGAAAAAGAATTCAAAAGCTCCGGTTTATCAATGATAACGGCCTTGGCTCCTTTTTGAACGACGTCTTTAAGGAAAGTGTGGCCATCGGACGAAGTCCCGCGAATCGCGAAGAATAGGGTTCCTGGAGCAATCTGTTTTGAATCGTTAGACAGCTGCGAAACAGCTTCCTGCAACGAGATTCGAGATCGTATCACCTGGTCGGGAGCTAAAATTTCTTCAATTCTTTTCAAGCGTTTTTCTTATAACCAAACAGAATCTTCCTGCAAACTTTTTAATCTACTTTCCACCGGAGGACCGACCCACTCCGTTGGTGTTAGGTCGATTCAGCCTTTTATCGACTAACGCACGCCAAAAAGACGAATAGGATTTTTGCCATCGCGCCTCCCTAATCTTTGTTTCGGATATTATCGAATAGATATTCTAGTCCATTCACCTTGATTTCATAAATTTCTTTTAGGAGCTCGCCGAGCTCTCCTTTGGGATAACCCTTTTGTGAGAACCAAACAACGTAGCGTTCGGGAAGATCAATCAACCGAGTTCCGGCATACTTTCCGTAAGGCATTTTCGTTTCGTGGAGTTTATCGAGGTGTTTGGAGTCCATAGAACGCTCGATTTTACATTGATCCTCATCCATTTCAATCGTTTCTGCCCGACAGAATTTCGATTGCTTGAGTTTCACTCCCCCGAAGAACTTTCAAAATATAATTTGTAACGCCCCCTTCAGCAGAAGAAGCGCTAATCACATCGTAAGTGGATTCAACCCCTTGCGTGGTCAATTGGCTGACTAACTCGGTCATCGCAGCGTGGTTGTAGGCCGGTCCATGACAGCGTTTTAGCACGACCCAGTCTTTGTTGCCTTCCGCCACCATTTCGCGTTCAGCGGCTTGGAGTTCTCGTTGATCTATTTCGAGCGGTTTGTGTTGGCGTTTTGAGAGAAAAACTCGGTAAATGGCGAGCCCTAAAAGAATTGGGAAAACGCAAGCAAACGCAATGGTAAGAATAAGTTCAATTTCCATAAGTGCTTCCTATCTTTCCGGAGTCAAATTCAGCGGGCAAGCTAATTCGGCCTCCCCCTTTTTTGGAGGCCAGAGCACCGATGCCAAAATCGAAAGGGCTAAAATCCCTAAAATGACCGCGAGAGCCACAAAAGTTGGGATTTTAAAAACATCTACCAAGAGCATCTTCGCTCCTACAAAAAGTAAAATTAAAGACAAGCCGTACTTCAGGTGATGGAAGAGAACGCAAAGACCGGCAATCGCGAAGTAAAGCGATCGCAAACCGAGAATCGCAAACACATTTGAAGTGTACACGATAAATGGGTCCGAGCTCACCGCTAAGACAGCCGGAATGGAGTCAATTGCGAAAATCAAATCGGTAGTCTCCACCATTAGGAGTGTGGCAAACAACGGCGTTGCAAAACGCTTTTTGTCTTTTTTCACAAAGAAATTTGCCCCTTCACTTTCGTGAGTAAAGGGAACGAATTTTTTAATCGTTTTCAGAACGATGTTTTCATCGAGAGCGACCATTTCTTTTTGAGGTAAGGCCATTTTGATCCCAGACAAAACGAGCACCCCACCAAAAACGTACATGATCCAGTGATAGCGTTCGAGAAGAGCGACGCCTGCGAAAATAAAAACCGCGCGCATTACGAGTGCGCCAATGATTCCCCAAAATAAAACTTTGTGTTGATATTTATTTTCGATTCTAAAGAAATTAAAGATCATTAAAATGACAAAAATATTATCGACACTCAGGGATTTTTCGATCACGTATCCTGTAAAAAACTCGACTGCTGCTTCCTTGCTCATCCAAAAATAGATGCCTGCGTTGAATGTTAGCGCCAGCGTAATCCAGAGAACTGTCCACAAAATGGATTCTTTAAAACCAATCGTATGTGCTTTTTTGTGGAAGACGCCGAGATCCAGCGTCAACATGAGTGCGACAAAGAGATTAAAGCCTATCCAAACTTCTATATTGTGAGAAAACATCGTTAACTTGCAGATATTGCAAGCAAGGTGCCACAACGATGGGCGTTAGACGAACTCGAGCGTCTAAGAATTGCGGGTCGCATTTTAGCCAGGATCTGCGGAAAATTCGAAGCGTACAGGAGTGCTGGAGTCTACTGTAGATCCCGCAGGTGGAGACTGGCCTTTTAAGTAGCCTTTCCCGATTACATTCATCTTAGGAAAGTAGGTTCCAACTTGTCGTAAAACTTCGCGAACGCTTAAACCGGTTAAATCTGGCATCAGCCATTTTCCATCTTCAGAGACTTGAATCTCAGCATTCGCGGCTTGGTAAACCGAAGTCCATTGCTCCGTTTTTGCGCGAGTGGGAGTCGAAGCCATGATTTTTTTAGGCGACTTCCCGATAAGCCGAATCGTTCGCTCTGCAATTTTTTGGAAGAGTGGTGCGGCGACTTGCGCGCCATAATACGCCTGTCCTTTAGGCTCATCCACCATCACGCCAATCAGAAGCTCTGGGTTGTCTGCCGGCAAAAAACCAATAAACGAAGCGAAGTATTTCGATCCTTCATAACCTGACACCGGATCGTATTTTTGTCCCGTTCCGGTTTTTCCGGCGACTTTAATCCCTTCGACCCGAGCATTGGCTCCCGTTCCGTTTGGACCTTGAGTGACAGAGACCATAATCTCGCGCATCGCGGAGACGGTGTCATACGAAAGCACTTTTTTGGGAGTTTCCTTTTTATCAGAGTCTCTTAAGAGAATTTTCGGTCGAACGAGATAGCCGCCGTTTGCAATCGGCGCAAAGGATGCCACCATTTGAAGTGGAGTCACGGAGATGCCTTGACCGAAACCCACCGTCGCAAGGTAAAAAGGCTTCCAGACGTCGAGAGGTTTCAAATTCGAGAACGTTTCGCCCGGGAGACCAATCCCCGTGCGCTGAGTGAATCCAAATCTTTCAAGCATTCCGCGAATGCGTTCAACGCCGAGTTCTTGCGCAATTTTTGCAGAACCAATATTGCTTGAGAAACGAACGACTTCTTCGAGCGTTAAAGTTCCAAAACTGTGATGGGCATCGGCTTCTCCAATTGTATTATTTCCGATTTTATATTTTCCATCTTCGCAAAAAATCTTCGAGTCGCGTTTAAACTTTCCACTCTCAATCGCATCTGCCGCCAAAGGAATCTTCATCGTCGAGCCAGGTTCGTAGAGCGCAGAAACAACACGATTATTTACAGACGCATCTGAAATCGTTTTCGCGTGGTTTCCATCGAAGTTGGGCTTTTGGGCGAGCGACATGATTTCGCCCGTATGAGGATTCATCACTACGGCGTAAACGTTTTGCGCACCCGTCGCTGTGTAAACGGTTTCAATTTCTTCTTCGACAATGCTCTGAATGCGTCTATCTAACGTCAGATAAACGCCCGTGCGCCCCTCTTCCCACTGCGAAATCCGTCTATCAATGTACGAAGGATTTCCTTTTCCGTCTTTTGGAACTTTAAATTTCAATCCGTCATCTAAAAGTTCTTGATTGAGTTTTAGTTCAAGACCTGCGACGCCATTGCCATCGAGATCCGTGAGACCAATGATGTTCGAAGCGAGACTTCCATTTGGATAAATTCGTTTATGTTCGGGTTCGAAAAAAATTCCTTCCAAAGAATATTTTTGAAGTTTTTGTTCGAGCTCTTCGGTCATTTGGCGGTGAATCCAAACAAAACTTTTTTTGGGGTCAAGTTTCTGAAGCCATTTCTCTTTAGTGCCGCCAAAAACCTTTGCGAGAACCTGCGCGGTTTTTCGTCTCGCTTTAATCAGCTTCGGGCGAGCGAAGACAGAACTGGACTGAGTACTGACAGCAAGCTCTTCCCCATTTCGATCATAAATCGGAGTGCGGTAAGGAAGTTTGCGGCTAATACGGTTGTATTGGCGGTTTGCGAGTTCTTCTAAATATTTATTGGGAAGGATTTGAAGATGCGCGAGTCTTAAAGAAACGATGACGAAAAAAGCGGAGAGAGCGACAT
Source organism: uncultured Bdellovibrionales bacterium (assembly GCA_937903155.1). Taxonomy (GTDB): domain Bacteria; phylum Bdellovibrionota; class FAC87; order UBA2466; family UBA2466; genus CALCZU01. Next base: position 9,769 of record CALCZU010000011.1, on the reverse strand, counting down.
AAATAAATGTGAGTCTTGATTTATGGTTTTCGTTCACGCAATTCCTTCTCGAGAGGAGTTCAAATCAAGTCTCTACTTTTTTTGCGGCTGAAGCTTAGCAATCTGATTTAAGTTAGGAGAAGCGAGTCCCATCGAAGCCGCTAAAGCTTCGAGTCTTTTCGTCGAAGTTAATTTCAGCCACTTCACTCTTTCGGTTTGAATTTCTTGTTCTAAGTTTTTGACTTCTTTTTGGGTCTCAACATACTCGTAAGTCGCTTTCACGGTTGTGGTACGAATCCAAATCACAACCGCCGAGGTGACAAAGATCACCCATAGCAGAAAAAAAACCTCATATTTTGGTTTGGAGAAAGCGATCATAAGATTTTAAGAATAATGAAGAAGTGATTCAGCTCTGTAACCGACTTTTCTATTCTAATCGTTCTTGGCGGTTTTTTCAACGCATCGGAGCTTGGTGCTCCGCGCTCTGGGATTTGCGTCAATTTCACTTTCACTCGGAACAATCGGTTTCGGAGTCAGATTTTTTACTTTTTGCACCCGCGGACACAGGCAACGTTGGTTTTTGCAAACGCATCTACCGGCCTCGAGATTAAACAAGGTTTTCACCTGACGATCCTCCGTCGAATGAAATGTTAAAACAACGAGTCGTCCTCCAGGTTTCAAGACTCGGAGCGACTCGAGCACTCCGACTCGCGCCTCCTCTAACTCATCATTCACAAGCATGCGTAACCCTAGGAATAAAACGGTGGCCGGGTGTGTCTTTAAATGCGTTTTTGGAACTAATGCCGCAAGATCCGACGTCGTTTTGAGCGTGCCTTGCTCGAGTCCCCACTTGATTTTTCGAGCGAGCGATCGCGAGCCTTCCATGTCGGTATTGCGTCTCAACTCGAGCGCAATTTCCTCGGCTTCCATTTCTTGAAGGCGTTCTAAGAGAGTCTTCTCTTCATCGGGATTCATTCGCATGTCCAACGGACTCGAATGTTGAAAGGAAAACCCTCTTTCGGTACTGAGTAACTGGCGTGTACTCACGCCTAAATCAATGAGAATCCCATCGACAGTATTGTCCTCGAGACTTTTCAAATATTCAGTAAAACGGCAATGAACGAGGCCTAATTTGGGGTTCGAGCGCTGGTCACCGGTCGCCAAATAGCGCTCTAAAGTGCTCTTATCCCTATCCACGCCAACCAAGGACTTCGGCCCTAGTTTTAAAAACTCTTCAGAGTGTCCCCCCTCTCCAAAGGTTAAATCCAAGTAAGTTCCATCTGAATTTATATTAATAAATTCAATTACTTCAGTAGTCATTACAGGCAAATGGAGGCGGGTACTCATAAATAAATAACGCAATGCAAAAATAGTTCTAAACTTATATAACGCGGTGCCGATAACTAACTTGAAAGTATAATGCACCTAGTCATAAGTGAGTATATCACGACTTGGGCAAATTTTGTTAGAGGTCCCTATGGCTATCTCAGTCGCAACCAATATGCCCGCCGTTAATGCACGGCGACATTTAGAAGAGAGTACCGGTGCATTCCAAAAAGCATCCGAGCGTATCACTTCAGGTAGACGAATTAATTCGATCGGAGACGATGCCGCAGGTTTAACGATTGCCTTTTCACTGGAAGCAAAAATCCGCAGTTTGGCTCAAGCAAAACGAAATTCCGAAGACGCCCTATCACTCGTCCAAGTGGCCGAAGGGGGAATGAACGAAGTCGGAAATCTCTTAGTCCGAATGCGCGAACTTTCTATCCAAGCGGCGTCAGACAACGTCAGCGATAAAGAACGCTCCATGATCGAACTCGAGTCGTCCCAGATTCGCAGTGAAGTCGATAGGCTCGCAAACGCCACAAAATTTTTCGATACAAACTTATTAAACGGCTCCGGAAAAGATTTTATTTTTCAAATCGGAATCGACAACGACGAAAACAATCGCTTACATTTCTCATCGTCCGCCCTAGATTTAAGAGCCTCAGCCTTAGGAATTAGCGGTGTCAACTTAGGCGACATCGACAGCGCTCGAGACGCCTTAGGCAACATCGACGAAGCGCTTGTCCGAATGAACGAACCCCGCGCTTCAGTGGGAGCTCTTCAATCTCGAATGAATTCCATCATCTCAAACCTAGGCCTCTATCAAGAAAACCTGATAGCTGCGAAAGGCCGAATCATGGACACCGACATCGCCGCCGAAACCGCCAACTTAGTCAAAGCAACCGTCCTCCAACGAGTCGGCACCGCAGTCGTAGCCCAAGCAAACCAACTTCCAGCACTCGCCTTAAAACTCGTCGACTAAAAAAATTAATTGAATGTAACACGGGCCTTGGGAGTTCCTAGTTTGAAATAGGATCCCCGGGTACCCTTCTCGGCAAGATTTACGTCGGGTCTCCGAAGTCTTTGGGAGGGCCTGCGAAACAACCCGGGGATCCTATTTCAAACTAGGAATTCCCAAGACCCTCATTTCTTTCTCTTTTAGACAGCCAGCAGATTTTAGAGATCGAGATCGGGATACTATGTATTCCAGGGAATTTCGATGGTCACGGTGCTGCCATGGTCATAAGAGTAAGACGTACGAAAATTATCCGCCACAAAAGAAGCATGCTCCACAGTCCCATTCACTTTTGAGGGATCAATCCCAAGCAACTTCGCTTGCTCTCGACCTACAGCTGAAACCCTCCGAGTCACCTCTCTCCGCTCCCCAAAAAAATCCGGTTTGCTTGGAGTCTTCTGGGTCAGCGAAAAAGCCGCCGGATTCGCCATCGTATAAGCCAACAACCTCGGACAATTCTTCCCAAACCCCACCCCCGAAATCACAAAAAAACCCAACAACCCCCAAACCAAATTTTTCGCATGCATCCCTTAATTATATCTCAACCAAATACTCTCCAAACTTCTCCTCGCGTTGACCGGTACAGATGAGGGATTTTTGGGAGGTGGTCTTGGGTGCGGAATGGGAGACCCGTGTTGTTTCGCAGGCCCTCAATAGTCTTCGGAGACTCGACGTAAATCTTGCCGAGAAGGGTACACGGGGATCCCATTCCGCACCCAAGACCACCTCCCAAAAATCCCGGTCGATTCAAGCACTCTCTCCGTACTACCGATAAGTAGTTAGGAGCTCGCCCTTATGGCTGTGAATTCAGTCAAAACTAGTAATGCGTATGTGATTACGAATCCGCAGGATCCGAAAGAGGATCGGGGGCGAGATGCGGAGAGTAGAAATGCGTCAAAAAATCGGAAGAAGTTGGGTGACGCTCAGGCTGGAAAAGATGAGATTTTGAATTTGGAAACTTCTTCAGGCAGCGATGCCGATTTGAATAGTCAACCGATTGACACTGAGAAGGTTGTTGAACTTTTGACACTGAAAGAAAAGACTCCCGCGAATCACGCAGAACTGAGTAAATTGACTCCCAAAACAGTCAAAAAATTGAATTCGAAAAAGCTCGATAAGCTTTGCTAGTAAGCTTTTAGGCAATTGCAAGAATTTGCAATTCTTTCTATAATAAAAGTATCCCTTACCTCAATTCTTTTTAAACGTTACCAATAAAATCTATGCCTGGAATTCCAACAGACAATCTGATGGCGGGAGTCTCAAACCTCGCTCCTGAATTTCAAAAGTCTTTTCAAGCTGCGGTGACCGCTGAGCGCAAACCTATTGAGCAGATGGAAAAGCGGAAGGCGAATATTGAGGAAAAAGTAAATCTCCTCAATGATGTGATTAGTAAAGTCGATGCGGCAAAAAAACTCGTTCCCGAATTAGGAACTCCTTTCGCGATAAAAGATCTCTCGTTTAACTCCGATGATGTGAAAGTCTTGGCGGGCAGTGCGGATAAACGTGAAGCGGAAGTCGGAAAGCATTCCCTCGAAGTGAAACGTCTGGCAGGTTCAACCTCCGCGATGACAAACGGATTTGAGGATAAAGACAATACCCACTTCGGAACGGGCTACATCACTTTTGATACTTACGACGGAAGTACCCGAGAAATATTTATCGATAACGATAATGCGACTCTCGATGGAATTGCGAATGTGATCAATCAATCGAAAAGTGGTGTTAGAGCAAGTGTCATTAACGACGTCGCCGATCCGAGTGCGCCTTATAAGCTCATGATTACGGCCGATGGACTCGGCGCGACTGAAAACGTTATCTTCCCTGAGTTCTATTTATCGGGAGGTGAAGAAGACCTTTTCATGGATCAACAGCACGAAGCTCAAAATGCGCTTGTTAAGTATAAAGGTTTTGAAATTCAAAGTCCGACCAATGAAATTAAAGATTTAATCCAAGGCGTGACTTTGAACTTGAAAGGTCTCACCGATCCCGGCAAACCTACGACTGTCAGTATTGAACAGGATCTTCCTAAGACGACGGCGAAGATGAAAGACGTTGTTGAAAAAATGAATGCGGTTTTCTCATTCATTCAAAATCAGAATAAGATTGACGAAAAGACTCAAACTCAAAAAACCCTCGGCGGCGATTACGGGATGGTTTTATCCGAGCAAAGATTGCGTGATGCCCTCTCGACCGTTGCAATGGAAGGCGATAGCCGCAACGTTCGCTCGATGGGGGATTTGGGAGTTCAATTCAACAAGGGTGGCACCCTTCAATTTGACGAAAAGAAATTTGAGCTTGCTGTTCAAAATAATTTCGATGAAGTGGTCAATTTTTTATCTGGTGACGGCATCAATAGCGGAATCATGACTCAAGTCGGAACCGCGCTCAATACCATTGTCAGCCCTTCCCGCGGTGTTCTGTCGAATCAAAAGAAGAGTTATGACGATCAAATTGCAAAAATGAACAAAGACATCGAGCATCGCGAGAAACAAGTCGAGCGCAAAGCGGAAGCGCTCAAAAACACCCTCGCGAAAGCTCAGTCGGCGATTGAAAGTCTTAAAGGTCAACAAGCAGGAATACAACAAAGCGGAGGTTCGGGAATTCCGGGGATGTAATTCGCATTCTTAGGCAATGACAGAAAATAAATATGTCGTCCAATCCATTCGACAAATATAAGCAAACCCAAGTCTTGACGGCGAGTCGCGAGAAAGTTCTTCTTCTCATGTATTCGGGTGCGATTAAATTTTTAAATCAGGCGATTGAGGCGGGTGAGTCGAAAAACACTGCCGAGAGAGCTCTTCTCATCGGAAAAACACAAAATATTGTGAGTGAACTTCGCTCAACTTTGAATTTCGAAGCAAGTTTTGAGATAGCTTCAGAGCTCGAAAGACTGTATGATTTTATTACGGAGCGCTTGATCAAAGCGAACCAAGACTTAAGTCCCCAACCTTTAAAAGATTCGCTTAAAATTCTAATCACTTTAAACGAAGCCTGGGAACAAGCGATTGCTTCCCTGCAAAAAGAACAACTCGCCCAATCTGGAGGATAAAATGAAAGAAGTGCTCGAATCCCTTGAAATGAAGAACCACTACTACGAAAAGTTTCTCTCGACGACTTTGAAACTTCTCAACCAAGCTCGCAACAACGTTTGGGACGAGTTAGAATTTTATGTCGACAATCGCGAAAGAATTTTAAATATCATCCGTTCATACGATCACAAAATTTCGGAACAAATGTCTGAAAAAGAAGTTTCCGCTTCAGATAAAGATCGCTATAAACACCAAGTTCAAGCGCTCTTAGACACTCGTGCCATTCTCGCGAAAAAGATTGTGGATGCGGATTTAGAATTGATTTCTCGTATCGATGAAATGAAGATGGACACCATCAAAGAATTAAAACAAAACATCGAAACCGAGCAACATTTTTCGACGTTTAACAAAAACGGCAACACGAAAAAGTCCTCCAAACGCGCTGCATAGACTTCAAGAGCAACGCCGTGGAATTGACAGTGTGTCATTGATTTGACGTCCCTCCCTGCTCATTCCCTCATGAGCTAGCCTCTCTTTTCCCCTGACGACGGCATAGGCCTTGCTACTTTAGTCTCTGCCTATGGACACAAATAAATCTCTTAGAAAAACAACGCCCTTTTTTGATCTCCTAAACGAAGCCGAAAAGATTCAGGTGAAAGAAATGAACCCCGAAAATGGGATTCAGGTGATTTCATCGATTCACAAAGCTTTGAAACACTTCGAAGGTTCTGAAGACTGGGATAACCGTTCGTTCTTCGTCCAGATCAAAACGCCGAAACACTTGAAGCCGAAGCCCGATTCGAACGTTCAGGGAGCTTCTCGAGAGTCCTTGCTCGACCATGCTCACCTCTTGGTTTCGCATAAAGATTATTTTTTAGCGCGCAATATCTACTCCTACCTCTTGAAAAAAAATATCCGTGACGACAAGAGCATGTTGGGACTGGGCATCTGCCTTTTCCGCTTGAAGGAATACCCTTCGGCAAAAAAGTGTTTTCAGGCCTGCATCGAATATTTCAAGATGAACGACGCGCGAATCTGGATGGGACTTTGTTTGTCGGAAGAAGCGCAGGACGAAAGCGCTATCCAGATGCTCGAGTCGGTTCCGCTCGATAGCCTGACGGACAAAGAACTCAAATTTTCTCTTCTGAAAGCTCTCGGCAATTGCAAAACCCGCACGGGAAATTGGGAGTCAGCAGCCCTTCTCTACGAACAATCTCTCGAGCTCATCCCGGATTCGGACACGGTCCACGTCAATCTCGGCACCTTGGAATTTCAAAGAAAGAACTTAGAACTTTCGTTTGTGCATTTTAAAAAGGCGATTGAAATCAATCCCCAAAACGCAAAAGCTTACTGCGGAATGGGTCTCTTGCACCAGGAGAGAAACTCGGTCCAACAAGCCGAGAAAGAATTCTTAAAGGCGTTGGATATTGAGCCGAACAATATCGTCGCGATTCTCGAGTTGATTCATCTTGCCGACAGTTTCAATCAGTACAGCAAGGTTAAAGTTCGATTGGTAAAATGGTTACTCCAAGATCCGAAAAACTCGGATGTTCGATACCTTCTTGCGAGCTGTCTTTTCAAAGAAAAAGACTATTTCGCCGCAGAACGCGAAGTCGATTTTATCTTGAAAAATAATCCGCATTTCACAAAAGCCATCAAACTCAAAACAGACTTGAAAGAGTTTGTGCACTCCCGTGGAGGATTTTAATGAACGAACTCTATCAAAGCCGCTCGAACATTCTGCAACCCGAAAAACCGGTCGAAAAAAAAGAACAGACCAATCCAGCTCTCGATAAAGCGCTGTGGGCCGCTTCGGGAGTAGATATCTCGTTAAACCGTTTGGAATCTATTCAGAAAAGTTTTTTGAAAGCGGCAGAACTTTTTAGAGAAACCGATATGGCGGTCGCAAATCGCTTGTTCATCCAGTGTTTAGACGGACTCGAACGTTTCTTTGAAGCCCTTGTCGCCACTAAAGTCGCGCGAGAACTTGATTTTAAACTCATCAGAGTCAACGATAACGAAACGCTCCAAGGGCTCGAAACCCAGCTCTTAGAAATCTTAAGAAGCACGATGGTTCTCCAAGAAGCTTTGGACTACACTGCGATTTCTGACAAGATTGAATACGAATTGATCACCAATCTGTTTTCTTGGAACGGCGCTCTCCGAAAGCTCCGCATTTCCTTTAATTCAAACGCGTAGAAACTCTGTCATTGCGCGCGTGCTGCGCACCCTCGAAATGACGATATTTTATGTATTTTTGCTTGCCCATTCTTCAAATCCAGGCGAGATTTGCTTTGGACTTGGGGGTGAAGAATGTCGAATGCTTATCGGGTAAAACTAGTTTTGTTAGCTCTTTTCGTTTGGGGGGGTATGAGTCTTCATGCCGATCCGCCCACTTCTCCAAAAAACTTCTGGAAGAACTCAAACTACTATCATCACTACATTATGTATGAGAAAAGCTCGGCCACTTGGGTTGAGACCATCAACTGTAATGTCGCGTATCGCTTTACAAAAGTCTCGTCAAACCTCAACGAACTCGTTCTCTACGACGCAAGTCGCAAACTTTACGTCAAACTGAGCTACGATGGAATGTGGTTGAAAGCTGCAAACGAAGCGAATTTTACGTTCTATCAAAAAGGGACGTTTGAAAAACGCATTTATTTCTATCATCAAGATACGGCTGGAAAATGGACGGGAACTCTTACCCGTAAAAATGGCTGTGTCTTTGAAGAATTACTCGCGGGCGGTTCCAAGCCGAGCTACTACTTCAAAGCCTTTGGTGGAGGAACCGGTCAAGACTTCCTCTATGATTCCTCGCGAAATATGCGTGTGAGATTAGATGCGACTGAGATGTGGTTACAGCCTAGCGGTCAGCCTCAGTATGGCTTTTTTAAACGCGGCTATTGGACGGAATAATTACGGCCAAAAATTACCGATAGGTAACTTGAATCGTGGCGCCTTCGGGAGGGGTCACGTCGAAAACGAGTTCATTCGTGCTTTCGCTGTAAGTCCATTTTAAATCGTTGTAATGCGTCGAACCTGTGAAAACGTCGACAATCATTTTGTCGGTGGAAGTTTTCCGGTCGAGCATGAATCGGTTGGGTAACGTTTTGATTTTCAAACCCGTTAAATCGATTTTTTCTGAGAAATTCGAACAAAGGTCTGCAGTATCTCCGCCCATTTGAGTGGCTAATTTAAAATAACGATCTTGGAAGTAATTATCTGTTCGAGTTGTATCGATATCGGCGGTGTACTCAGTCGCGCAGCGTTTTTTCTTACGAGCTGCTGCGTCTTCAGTTCCGTCTAGCTTTACGTAATTAATGGAGTAAGGTCTGACTAAATTCGCATTCCCGCCTTTAAGAGCTAAGAACTGAGCCGAGTATGCCGCGACCGCATCGCTTTGACCGCTTGCAAGGTCGGAATGGTCATCCGCATCCGAGATAAAGACTAAGACGAGAGGAACATTTGTACGAGGAACAAAGTTAGAACTCAAAGAAGTCTGAGCCGCTTGAAACCCTTTGCTATCCGCATCGGTTCTCATATTGACGAAGTATTGGCTCATCGTTGCGCCAAATAAATTCGTCCGTTCGTCGATGCTTCCGAAGTTTCTTTTTAAGATAATCGGATTTGATTCGGGCTGAAGCTTGCCTTTGGAAACAAGCATATCGCTCTTAATAAAGGCCATTTGATAATTTGTGGTCATGCCGTCAAGACGTTGGAAGAATCTCTTCGATTCTGAAAGCAAATGATCTCGCGTCGCAAAAAGCGGAGACCGGCTATCGACAACCCAGAGCACATCTAAGTAAGCGGGATTGTAATCCACCAAAAAGAACTGCGTGGTTTTATCGGATGTAAAATTATCTTTTGTTCCACACGAAAGAACCATGAGAGCAAAAACAAGAAATCCTAATTTTCGACTTAGTGAAGTCACTTTAAACAACGCTCCTTACAAAGTCTCTTCGCAGAGACCGATATTCTAGTTAGCAATCCATCGACCAACTTTAACTGAGCGAATTCATTGATTTTTCAAAATGCGGGGGCTGTTATCTATTAAGCAAGCGGCGTGATTTGTCACTTTGGATAGGGTGTAGACAGTTTGTGTGCACGCGCGCAGAGCAGACTAAACAGAATTTGCTCGGTTCGCGGTTGGCTGCTCGCAGTTGGCGGCATCGCGGCAGTCGGGCAAGGCGGACGGCGGTTACGGCGCGCGGCCTTTGTTTAGAAGTTTGAATACGCTTGCGGCTAGGTGATCTAGTAAATCAATCTCTATCTCGTCGAACATTTCGTATTCAAGTTGAACGATAGCCTGACATTCTCGGATACTGCCGAAAGCCATCTGGTAGAACCTCCTTCTATCTGCATCCGTTGCTCTGCCCCATCCTTCGCTGAGGTTGAGAGCCACACTAGAAGAAGCCCGCTG
>CALCZU010000010.1 GCA_937903155.1 uncultured Bdellovibrionales bacterium | reverse complement strand
CGAAGGAAATTGATTTACTGGATCATCTAGCAGCAAGCGTATTCAAACTTATCAAAACCGCATCCCGCGCGACGTAACCGCGGTCCGCCTTGCCTGATTGCCGCCATGCCGTCAACTGCGAGCAGTCAACCACCATCCGAAGGGAAAGCAATTCAGTTTTACCTCGAGGATCTACTTCAACAAAGAAATATCAAACTTCGCCTGCCTACAAGTTCTTTCAAGGTCTTTCGAATTCACATAAAGCGCGAATTTAGGGCTTCCGGCACAGAAGAGATATTGTTTCTTCCTAAGTGCGTTTTCTAATGAGGTACTATCAGTCGTCCGCACCAAGACCGCTTTCGCCTTTACGTCATTCACATCCTTCACGAGAAAAATTTCTGTATCCCAATACCAAAGTGAGACTTCGCGAATATCCCAATCCGTTTCACCGATTCCGAGGCCTTCTAAACGATTCATTCCTTTGGACTTCAATTGTTGAACGATCCCTTTCAATTGATAGTAATCGATATCGGCTTTGCGGCGCATGGAAACGGGGATCACTTGCCAAACAATTAAATAGAGACAAGCGAAACCGAGTCCCCAACGCCTCCACGTTTGTTCTGAATATTTTAAAGCTAAAGGGTAAAACGCGAGGGCGGCGAGGATATTGACGAGGGGATAAAGCGTGTAAAAGTAATGGAGATGCGTAAAACCGAGCGAGCCATTGGCTAAAAGAAAGAGAAGACTCCCCGCGACTCCAACAAAGAGGGCGTCTTTGCAACCGGTTCGAACTTCTTCTTTTGAGATGAAGAATCCGATTCCTAAAAAGGCTAAGAGAAGATGGAGCGCGTGGGTTTCCCAAAGTTTTTTTGCGAATGCAATGATGTACGGAATTTCGAAAACTTTTTGGGCGGCACTATTTTGGACATGGTGGCGATTCCAATACAATTTATAAAAAGGATAGTCCCCCAAATGAGCTTGGAGAAAACAAAAGACAAAGACGATTCCGATTGTGACTCCCAGCGAAACCCAGAGTCCCCTCACCTTCCAAAAATCTTTCTTATAATGATAGAGCGCTGAAAGTCCCATCAAGGCAACGAGAGGAAGACTCGCAAGACCTTTTGTGAGGAAAGCACAACCGAGAAAAATGCCGGCGAGAAGTTCATCTTTCCAATCGGGAAGCACAAGGCTTTTCCAATAGAAATAAAAAGATCCTAAAAGAAAAAACGTGAGCGGGATTTCGAAATAGAATGTCGGCATTCGTCCGACAAAGTAGATGCTTATCAGCGACAACAAGCAGAAGACGTTTGCAAAACGGCTATCCACCCATTTTTCGGCAAGGCGGTACAAGAAATAAAATGTTCCGACACCGAAAAAAACTCCTACCAATCTTGAGGTCAGTTCGCTCGCGCCGAAGAGTTTAAAAACTAGGGCTTGAAACCAAATCCCTAAAAATGGATGCTCGTAAAACTGTGGAAAAAAATTTTCGCCAGCCGAGAGTGACCAGATATTTCCACTACGCGCGATATTGCGAGCGACACTTGCAAAAAGCGCTGGGTCTAGTGAAATGCCCAGTTCCGTGAGACGCGTGATAACGACGAGCAAGGCAATGCCTACCCATATCCACGGCGCACGGCGAGAGGTCATTTCATTTCCTTTAAAATTTCTTGATACGTTTTTTCGAGAGAGGATTCGGAAAGACGTTTTCTTTCTGCTTTCAAGAGCGGCGAGCCTTTTTCATATTCTGCCTTCCACTCCGCCGCGAATTTTCCGCTGACGACATCCTCTAGCATTCCTTCCATTTTCTTTTTCGTTTCGGAAGTCACGAGCGCTTGTCCCCGAGTGAGGCCGCCATAGAAGGCCGTTGGACTGATTTTTTCGGAAAAAGCTTTGGGACCAAATTTCATCCAGAGTTCGGTAATCATTCTCGATTCGAAACAACATTCGAAAAAGGCCATTTCTTTGCTCATCCCTTTTTTGACAAGGGTTTCGTAGGCCGCTTCCATCATTTGCATGATTCCGCCGCACAGGACGACTTGCTCACCAAAAAGATCGCAATACGTTTCTTCTTCAAAAGTCGTTTCTAAAAGATATGAAGACGCGCAGCCAATCTTTTCGGCGTAATACTCAGCAAGTGGTTTTGCGCCTTCTGAATACGCATAAACTGCGGGCAGGCCTTTTCCTTTTACAAATTGGTCTCTTAAGATAGCGCCGGCACCTTTAGGGCCCACGAGAAAATAAGAGCAGCTTTCAAACCGTTCGATGAGTTTATAAGTATAAACAAAACCGTGCGCGAATCCGACGGCCTTTTTCGTTTTCGAAAAATGGGGAGAAAGATTGCGATAGACTTCCGGAATCACGAGATCGGGAAGTAAGAAAACAAGGACATCGCACCTTTTAGCGACTTCATCAAACGACAAAGGCTCAAAACCATCCGCAAGGGCTTGGGTTTTCCCCTGGCCGTCCCGCGCGCCAATCAAGACATTGACCCCGCTTTCCCGCAAATTTAACGCATGAGCACGGCCTTGATTTCCGTACCCTAAAATTCCAAAGGAGAGCTTTTGAAGATCCATAGACAGTTGTATACTGCCGCTGATGTCGGAATTCAAACTTGTCAGTCCCAACGAACCTCGAGGCGATCAGCCCGAAGCCATTAAACAGCTCACTGCGGCTCTGAAAGCCGGGAAACGAGACACCGTCCTTTTAGGGGTGACGGGATCGGGCAAGACGTTTACGATGGCCCACACGATTCAGAATCTCCAAAAACCGGCTTTGGTTTTGGCGCCGAATAAGACGCTAGCGGCTCAACTCTACGCCGAGTTTAAAGAACTTTTTCCTGAAAATGCCGTGGAATATTTCGTCAGTTACTACGATTATTACCAGCCCGAGGCCTATATTCCCTCGAGCGATACGTTTATCGAAAAAGATTCTGCGATCAATGATCAAATCGATCAGCTGAGACATTCCGCAACCCGCAACCTGCTCTCGCGGCGAGATGTCATCATTGTCGCGAGCGTGTCCTGTATTTACGGTCTCGGTTCTCCCGATATTTACCGTGGAATGGTGATTCCTCTAAAACAGGGGCAGGAATATCGCAGAGACAGCTTTCTCATGCAGCTCGTTGAAGTGCAGTATCAACGTAACGATTACGACTTTCATCGTGGAACTTTTCGAGTGAGAGGCGATGTCGTCGAAGTTTTTCCCGCATTCGAAGAAAGCGACGCTTACCGAATCCAGTTTTGGGGCGATGAGATTGAAAAACTTTCTAAAATTGATCCGATTACGGGGAAAACCACTGCGGAATTAGATCAAATCGCCATTTATCCCGGTTCTCATTACGTGACCGATAAACAACAGCTTAAAAATTCGATTCGCTCCATTCAAGATGAATTGCGAGAGCGCTTGGTCGAACTCAAATCGATGAATAAACTCATCGAAGCGCAAAGACTCGAAAGTCGAACCTATTACGACATCGAAATGCTCGAAGAGATGGGTTTTTGCAACGGGATCGAAAACTACTCCCGCCATATGACCGGGAGAAAACCGGGCGAGCCTCCTCCAACGCTTTTGGAATATTTCCCAGAAGACTTTGTCTTATTTATCGACGAAAGCCATGTCACCGTTCCTCAAGTCGGTGGAATGTACCGAGGCGATAGAGCTCGAAAAATGACTCTCGTTGAACACGGTTTTCGATTGCCGTCTGCGTTAGACAACCGACCTTTGAATTTCTCCGAATTTGAAAGCTTGATTAATAAAGTCGTGTACGTTTCGGCAACTCCCGGAAAATATGAGATGGAAAAGTCGAAGGGTCTCGTCTTCGAACAAATCATCCGTCCGACGGGACTGATTGATCCCGAGGTCGTCGTTAAACCCGCTCGCGGAAGCGTTGATGATTTGTACGGCGAAGTGCGAAAACGGATTGAGAAGAAACAGCGAGTGCTTGTGACAACGCTCACAAAAAGAATGGCTGAAGATCTCACCGAGTATTACCAGAAGATGGGATTAAAAGTTCAGTATCTGCATTCGGATATCGATGCCCTCCAACGAGTCGAAATTCTAAGACAGTTGCGGCTGGGAACTTTTGACGTCTTAGTTGGAATTAATCTTTTGAGAGAAGGTTTAGACATTCCGGAATGCGGCCTCGTCGCGATTATGGATGCTGACAAAGAAGGTTTCTTGCGAAGCCAAACTTCTTTAATCCAAACGATCGGCCGCGCAGCTCGTAACGTCGATGGTTCGGTAATCTTGTACGCGGATAAAATTACGGATTCGATGGACTTTGCATTAAAAGAAACCGAACGGCGTAAAGTCATCCAAAAAGCTTACAATGAAAAACACGGCATTACGCCTCAGACGATTAAAAAGAACATTCACGATCCACTTTATCAGGTAGAGCAAATGGATTACTTTGAAGTTTCTATTGGTAAAAAAGGTAAGGCCGTCAAAGATGCGGATCTTCCCAAAGAAATTCAACGCATCGAAAAGCTAATGAAAAAAGCAGCGCATGATTTAGATTTCGAAAAGGCCGCGGAACTGAGAGACAATCTCTCGGCATTAAAACGCCGGCATATGGGACTTCAAATCGTCGCTTAGTGAGTGGCATTCGCTTGTTCCACAATCTCCTCGCGCGGTTCGGCACTGAATTTTTCCGTTTTTTTGAATCGTAAATTCGACAAAGCCGTGCCAATCGGTTCGAAAAACTTCGCTTCCGAGCGCGCGCAGCCTTTCGGTGACAAAGTCTTTAGGGTGACCATACCGATTGGCCCATCCCACCGAAATTACGCTCCACTTCGGATCGACTTTCCTTAAGAAATCTTTGGTCGAGGACGTTTTACTCCCGTGATGCGCGACTTTAAAAAGATGAACAGAAGAATTTAACTTATCTTTCAATTCGCGCTCGGAATCTTTTTCAATATCTCCCGTCATGAGAATTCGACAGCCTTGAAATTCCGCGAGGAGGACCACGCATTGGTCGTTTTCGCTCGCGCCACGAGCGGGCAAAAACGTCAGTTCTACGCCATCCCAATTTCTTTTCTCCGCCTTTCCAAAAAAAATGGGTTTCACTTTTTGCTCTTTAAATTGCCAAATCAACTTCCACAATAGCGGCACGATTTTGTCGTCCATGAAGACGGGGTTCAGCCAATACTCCTTTATCCCCATTTGATCGACGAGTTCTGTAAAGCCTAAGATGTGATCGCTATCGGGATGCGTGAGCAAAACGGCATCGAGGTTTAAGATGCCCTTACTTCGCAGTTCCGAAAGAATTGGCCTGCCTTGAGTCCAATGAGGATTTCCTCCCCCACTATCGATGAGAAGCGTTTTTCCTTTGGGAAATTCCATCAGAATCGAATCGCCTTGGCCGATGTCCCAAAAAGTAACTTTTAAAGTTTCACTTGAGAACCGTTCTTTTAGACGAAAGGCGAGAACGATTGCAAAAAAGCTCCAGACAAAAATTCCGAAATACAAAAGACGTTTCATTCGAGTTGAATAGGGCAATCTCATGAGGCTGTCAGCCGCACGCTCCCCTAAATTGAATTTTGAGTCAGGATGTGAGATTTTTGTCGCTATGGCAGAAAATTTTAGAATTGAAAAAGACTCGATGGGAGATGTGAAACTTCCAAAAGACGCGCTTTACGGCGCATCGACTCAACGTGCAGTGGAGAATTTTCCGATCAGCGGAATTCGTTTCGGAAGAGACTTTCTCTCGACGCTGGCCGCGTTAAAAAGCAGTGCCGCTCAAGTGAATTCAAGCTTAGGTCATCTCGAAGCCAGGCTCGCAAAAAGCATTCAGAAAGCGGCCGAAGAAGTAGAAGTCGGAAAATGGGATCACCAGTTTCCGATCGATATCTTCCAGACAGGTTCGGGCACTTCGACGAATATGAACTTCAACGAAGTGGTGTCAAATCTCGCGAATGTCGCATTAGGAAAAAAAATCGGAAGCCATTCTCCGATCCATCCGAATGACCATGTCAATCTGGGCCAATCAAGTAACGATGTCATTCCAACCGTTATCCATGTCACCGCCTGCCGGTTGATTCAAGAACAACTGCTTCCCGCGTTGACTACTTTGAATCAAACGCTCGAAAAAAAATCCAAAGACTTTCAAAAAATCATCAAAGTCGGAAGAACGCACCTTCAAGACGCGACCCCCATCACCTTGGGCCAAGAATTTTCGGGCTATGCTCGACAAGTGTTTTTAGCCAAGCAAAGAGTGGAAAACGCTTTAGGTTCGCTGCTCGAACTTCCTCTCGGAGGAACTGCCGTCGGTACGGGAATCAATACGGACAAAAAGTTCGCAGGCCTTGTAATTAAAGAACTTTCAAAAAAATACCGCATGAAATTCAAAGAGGCGGATAATCACTTCGAAGCGCAGGGCGCGAAAGATGCCTGTGTCGAAATGTCTGGAGCTTTAAAAACCTGTGCTGTGGGCCTCACTAAAATCGCAAATGATATTCGCTGGCTTTCGAGTGGCCCTCGTTGCGGGTTAGGAGAACTGACTCTACCGCCCGTGCAGCCAGGAAGTTCGATTATGCCGGGAAAAATCAACCCGGTTATTTGCGAAGCCCTCCTCCAAGTTTGCGTCAACGTGATGGCAAGCGATTTGGCGATTACTTTAGCCGCACAATCTGGAAACTTTGAACTCAATATGATGATGCCGCTCATTGCCCACCACCTTCTGCAGGCGATTACGACTTTAAGTGCGTCTGTCCGGCTCTTTGATGAGAAGTGCGTCCGCGGCCTGACGGCTAACGAAGAGCATCTCGCGGAAATCCTAGAAAAAAGTCTGATGCTTGCGACCCCACTCGCTCCGGTCATCGGATACGAAAAGGCCGCCGAAATCGCGAAACTAGCCTTTAAAGAAGGCAAAACCATCCGTGAAACCGCTCAGAAACACACGAAGTTGAGCTCCAAAGAACTTGATAAAATCCTCGATCCCAAAAATATGATTTAGCGGAGAAGCCATTGAATTGCGGCTGAAGGGGTGATTTAATAACTGTATGCAACATACTCCTCGCTTATGCATTGACGGCCGCGCCGCTAAAGATTTTATGTCCAAAGGGCTTGTCGCCCAAGAAGTCATCGACCAATTGGTTTCGGCCCAAGGCGAAAACGAAGCGTCGAGTGATTGGATAGAAAAACACCGCACGGTTTTGCTTTCGCATCCGAGCCAAGTTTTTAGCGGACAGCTCAAACGTTTTGATACCCGAAAAAAAATTGGATCGACGCCGATTGACTGGATTTGGAATAAACAATTCGTTAAAAAAGCCAATATCAGTCTTTTGCACCGTTTTGTCCCGGTCGACCGCGCAAAGGGAACCCTTCCCCTTCCCGTGATTAACACTTTGCTCCCTGCAAATGACAAACTCCCTTTCTTTTTATCGAAAAAAGGAAACCAGAGTTACATCGTCCCTTCGACTCAAGACGCGGTTTTGCTCGAAAAGAAATATCAAATCGCGCCTGAACAAATCACCGTCGTGCAACCGGCGGTAAGACGTTACGTGCATTTCATGGATCGAATGAAACCCGCCTTTGAAGGCTGGATTTTGATTTTAGTCGGCGATTCTGTGGACGCTGAAAAAGTACCGAAACTTAAAGAAGTTTTGACGAAAAGATTCCCTAACATTCAGCAGAAGGTCATGGTTTTAGGAAATAGCACGAATGTTTCCGCAACCCATTGGATGAAGCTTTTACAAAATACGCGTCTTTGCGTTTATCTGATGTCTCAGCCTTTTGACTGGGCCACGTTAGCCCTCGAAACTTTTTACTGGGATATTCCCACAATTTTTTCGGATAAGAATCATGCAATGAGTGATCTTTTACCTCACAGCCCACTCGCACTCTCACATTTCTTGGTCAATCAACCCGGTTTTGAAGAACTGAAAACGCTTGCGCAGAAATCGCGCGATGCTTTATTTGATAGAGGTGTTTTCGATGCGTTTTCTCTCGCTCGTCAGTATCGAGAAATCTACGCTCAGTTTTCGACGAGCCCTTCGAAAGAAATCGCGAGCAAGACGGTTTAAACTTTCGTAAACCGGGCGTAAAACCCGTCGTTGCGAGGAGCGAAGCGACGAAGCAATCTCGCTGTAGCGAGAGAGAATTGACGAGAGGTCACGAATAGACAGTTTTCGGATTGGCGGTGAATAAATGATGAGAAAAAGTGGAATTCTTCTCTTCTTTAGAATTCACAAATGAACGGTGAATCGTTTCTCCGTACATCGAGATTGCTTCGTCGCTTCGCTCCTCGCAACGACGGGTGGTTTCGCTGCTACGCGAACTGAGATCTACGGTCGATATCTCGAGTAAACTTTTTCAAGTGTCGTGACAATCTCTCCCAATGTAGAATGCGCTTTTACTGCAGCAAAGATCTTCGGCATGAGGTTTTCGTTGTTTTTTGCAGACTGCTCGAGTTGGTCGAGGGTTTTTTTCCAGACAGCGTTGTCACGCTTCGAGCGGAACGCTTCTAACCGTTTTACTTGCTCGCCTTCGAGCTTCGAATCAATTTTTAAAACGACCGGCGCTACTTTTTGTTGCTCTTTAAACTCATTGAGGCCAACAATAATTTTTTTCTTACTCTCGATATCCATTTGATAGCGATAGGCTGCCTCTTGAATGAGGTTTTGCTGCATTCCTTGTTCGATACAAGAAACCACGCCGCCTTTTTTTTCAAGAAGCGCAATCAGTTCCATCGCCTCTTTTTCAATTTGATCGGTTAAATTTTCAACGGCATAACTTCCGCCGAGCGGATCGACGATAGACGTAATCGACGTTTCGTTTGCAATCACTTGCTGTGTACGAAGTGCAAGCTTTGCGGCATCCTCTGTTGGAAGACCCAAAGCTTCGTCTCGAGAATTCGTGTGAATCGACTGTGCCCCACCCAAAGACGCTGCTAAACATTGCATCGTGACTCGCGGGACATTCGTATCGATTTGAACAGGAATTAAAGTGCTACCTGCCGTTTGAGCATGGAATCTTAACATCATTGATTTCGGATCTTTCGCTCCGAATCGTTCCTTCATAATTTTCGCCCACATCCGACGAGCGGCTCTGAACTTTGCGATCTCTTCAAAAAAATCGTTGTGAACATTGAAGAAGAAAGAGAGTCTGGGCGCAAAATCATCGACGGGAAGGCCACGATCTAGCGCCGCTTGCACGTAAGTAATTCCATCAGCCAAAGTAAATGCGACTTCTTGCACCGCCGTACTGCCGGCCTCTCGGATATGATAGCCGCTAATCGAAATCGTATTCCATTCCGGAACTTCGTTTTTGCAAAACTCAAAAATGTCAGTCGTGATTTTGAGGCTCGCCTTGGGAGGAAAAATATAAGTTCCGCGTGCAATGTATTCTTTTAAGACATCGTTTTGGATCGTGCCGCGCAACTTTGAAAAAGGAATTTGTTTTTTCTCAGCAACCGCTAAATAAAATGAAAGTAGAATCGAAGCGGTCGCGTTGATCGTCATCGAAGTCGAAACTTGATCTAAAGGAATATCTTTTAAAACAATTTCCATGTCCGCAAGTGAACTAATCGCCACACCGACGCGACCTACTTCGCCGTTTGCCAAAGGTTGATCCGAGTCGTAGCCCATTTGGGTGGGCAAATCGAAAGCGATACTCAGTCCCGTAATTCCTTGCGAGAGCAAATACTTGTAGCGTTCATTTGATGCCGCCGCATCTCCGAAGCCGGCATATTGCCTCATCGTCCAAACCTTTTTCGTGTACATCGAAGAATGAACTCCCCGAGTAAAGGGATACTCGCCTGGAGCTTCGAGTTTCGAGTGGATGTCCTTGTCATTATAGGTAGTTTTGCGCGTCGACATCCCGTCACTGTATCTCAATTTAGAGAGATGACAAGCCATAGGTTGATGCGTTAAACTTACCGCTATTCATAGACGCTCATGGCAACACCAAAAACTTTATCCCGGGAAAAACTGATCGCACTCCTAAAGGAGTCTAGCCTCGTTTTTAAGTATTGTTCCCGAAAAGCAAAAATTTTGCCGGCCCTCGCTTGGGAACCCCAAGTGATGGCAGACTTTTTTAAGAAAAAAGAATCCGCACTTCCCGTTCCTAAATACGGTGTCGATAAAGCGGCCATGCTCGAGATTTTAGAAAAGCTCGATGCGCTTAAACCCAAACTCAAAGGGGATCATCCGATTCTTCAATGGCTGATGCGAAGCCAAGAATCTTACAGCGACGCCATTCGATTACTCCTCGAAATTGAAAAGCCTGCTTTTTACGAAATTTCGACAAGACTCTACGGAAATTCCAGTAGTAAATTATTCGCCGGCCAAACGACTAATCTCGAATTGGCGGACTCGATAGCCAATCGAATTTCACTCTGCGTTTCAAACGACATTGAAGAATCCGAACAAGGTAATTCGGCCGAAGATTTTGCGGTTTCTTTAGAAGAGCGAAGAAAGCGCTGGGAACCTACGATTCCAGTTAAAATCGAAATCACCGACGCCATCGCGGCAAAAGTGGTCGCGGGGATGAACCGCGTTCGCATTCGAAAAGATGCCCGTTTTTCGAATCTGGATCTTGAAGCCTTGTGGAAACATGAAATTGAATCGCATTGCCTGACCGCTCACAATGGCGCTCGCCAAGAGAATTGTGATTTTCTTTTTAGCGGCGGCCCTCGAACGACGCTCACTCAAGAAGGCCTTGCGGTTTTTTACGAAGTGTATGGACATACGATGTCTCAAAAACGCTTTCTCACGCTTTGTGATCGAATCCATGCGCTAAAAATGACCGAAGATGGCGCCGATTTTATGCAGATTTACAAGTGGTATAAAGAACGTTCTGAAAACCAGACCGAGGCTTTTTACAACACTCAGAGGATTTTCAGAGGCGCAAAGCTCACCGGCGGCGGCCCATTTACAAAAGACGGCGTTTACCTTTCAGGACTATTAGGAATTTATAATTTCTTAAGAGTCGCCGTAAAAAATCAAAATCGTATTTTGATTGAATCGCTGCTATGCGGGCGTATGGCTTTAGAAGATGTGGGAACGATTGCATGGATGAGAACTCACGGAATCATTAACCCCCCGTATTACATTCCCTATTGGTTGAAAAACTGGGAAGCGCTTGTCAGTTTCTTTAGCTTAACGGCAGTTTTCGGGGCGGTGGATTTAACTTCGTTTCAAACTTTTTTTGACGAACATTATACTTTGGAAGATTGGGATTTAAGTATTTGAAAGCGAATCATAAGAACCCGAAAAGATACCAAGCCAGTAAAACCATCTGCCAAATCCTAAAAAAGAAGGAACCTTGGATCTTCCGCAGCCATTTAAGTTCGGCCGCTGAAGTTTTTGAGACAGGCGATTGGCTGAAACTCGTGGATGGCGATAACAAGACGGTTGGTTACGGAATTTACGAGAGGGACGGATTGATTGCGATTCGCATGCTTTCGTACGGAGAAAAAACGCCCGACTCAAAATATTTTAAGACGCTTTTGAACCGGGCTATTGAAAAAAGGAAAAATCTTTCCCGTTTTGCCAGCGCCTATCGCTTGATTCACGGCGAAAATGACGGATTTCCGGGTGTAGTCATTGACAACTACAACTCGCACTGGGTTTTGCAAACTTATAGTTCTACCGTCGACGCTTTAGGCCGGTGGATTGTCCGCGAACTTCAAAAAACTTTGAATCCGACGTCTGTCACATGGAAGCTTCCTACCAAACGTTTAAAAAGCAAAAAGGAAACGCGATTTTTGCTCAGTAAACCTTCTTCTGAAGTCAGCTTTCAAGAAGGTAAGATTAAATTTACTGTCAATTTAATTGAAGGCCAAAAGAGCGGAACTTTTTTGGATTTACGGGGTCTTCGCAAATGGATCTCAGTGGAAAAACTGAATGGTAAACGGGTCTTAAATTTGTTTTCGTATACAGGAACACTCGGACTCGCTGCAGAGATTGCGGGAGCTAAAGAAGTTTGGAATGTGGATATTTCTGAAGAGGCTTTAAAGTACGCAAAGAAACACCACGTTTTAAATGAGAAAAAACACAAATTCACCGCATTCGATATTTTTAAGTGGTTACCGACACTGCCCGCCGACGAGAAATTCGACCTGATTATTGTGGATCCGCCGAATATGGGAAGCGACATTTCTCAGGTGAAAAATACACTCAGAGTTTATGAAAAATTGTGGAGAGGGGCTCTTTCTCATCTTGCGCCCACTGGAAAAATCGTCGTCTGCTGTTGCACTTCACGAGTCAGTCGGCAGGAGTTTTTCTTAAACGCAAAACGCGTATTTTTTAGTATCCCGCTAAAGCTCGTGAAAGATTTTTCCCCTGAAGATGATCATCCCGTCAATTTCAGCCAGGGCGATTACTTAAAAATTTTGGCGTTCGGATAACGCAAACACGACATTCTTCCTTTCGCAGCGAGATTGCTTCGTCGCTTCGCTCCTCGCAACGTTGGGATGACACGCCCACCTCCCATAGTGCGAAGGCGTGCTAGGGCACTTCTTACAAAACTTGTCACCCTAAAGCGTATCCTTTCAGCCTACAGTGCTTGGCGTATGGTTTGCTTAAGCACTCTCTGGTAGATGACAGTGGTCTGGAGAATCAAAAAATGAAATCGACTTTTGTATTTTTATTACTATTGCCCCTCTTCGTAGCTTGCGGAAAAGCGTCCAACCCAGCGTCGCCGACACCGACTCCCACACCAACTCCTACGGGAAATACGACAAATTCTGGGATGAAATGGACCACCCAACAATACGATTTAGAAGTAAAAAACTGTAAGAATAATTTGACTAGCTCTACCAGTTCTCAAGCAGATTCTCTTTGCCGTTGCGTTTACAATTCTGCATCGAAACAATGGACGTACAGCGAGTACAATTCGGATCGCGGCACTTATATCGACATGCTCGATTCTCAAGGGGTGTTAGATAACTGCATCCGGAATGCTGGAAAGTAATCTGGGTTTCGTTGAACCGACTTAAAACGGATTAAATCCGATGATGAGTTGGACGAGATACCAGCGGTGTTGTTTTTCCATCGCTTTATTTCCAACTTCTACTCCGTAGGTCGAAAAGTGAATGCGGGTGTGTGGTGGTGTTTCGAGACTGAAACCGAATGTCGCGTATCCTTGGCTGACGCCTCCGCGGATTCCGAGCCAACTCCATCTCAATTCTGAGCCGAAGTGTACGTGTCTGAGATAATCGCTTTGTTCAAGTGCATCTCTATAATTTAATTCGTTATTCCAGGTTAGACCTTTTTTCGGTTTCCACTGAATGGCAGCGCCAAGGTTTACACTTTGGCGAATGCTCGCGGGAGCTCCCACGACGTCCCCTAATTTCGTAAAGGAGGTATTTCCGATATCATCGACGGTCGCTCCGAATTTCACCGTCGGGGCGTCCTTTCCCCGCAAAGGAATTTTAAAAAGCGCACCTGCATTGGTCCCAACTCCAACCCCTGCACCCGCCATGTTTTTCATATATTGGTAGAGATTGCTTGTGATCTCATCGACATTTCCGGACACGCCTGCTTGGTTGATGAATTCCGCTGTGGTTAAGTAGGATTCAATTCCCGTTCTTTGAAAAACTCTCGCCGAAGCGCCCAACGAAAAATACTCTCCAAAAGGAATCGCAAATCCCGCAATCGCTCCTAAATCGTTAAACCCGACCGCCTGTACATCTTTATTAAAATCCATCTCTTTGATATTTCCCAGGTCGAAGTACCCTTGTAAGTTTTCGTAGAGAGAGAAGGAGAAAAATGGCAAAACGACTTGAGGATTGATTCCAAACCTTAAAAATTCTTTGTCGGGTCGGATAAGATTTTGAAAGTCGCTTTTAAAAAACGCGTTGTTCAATCGAGTTAAAGTATCTGTACTGTCGGCCCCCACCACAAAATCAAAAAGATTCACATGAATACCGCTGACATCTGCCAAGCCCGCTGGGTTATACCAAAGCGTATTCGCATCGTCGGCTAAAGCGATCCCTGTATTTCCCATTCCCGATTGCCGAACGCCATCAAACCCAAATCTTTGCAGACGTGCTTCTGCCATTTGGGTGACCAAGAAAATTAAAATGGAAAAGTAAATTCGCATTAGAAGCCTATCGTGTATCTAAAAAAGATTCGCTGATCGTTTTTGGTTTCACCATCGCCGCCGACTTCTTGACCGTAAGTTCCTATCTCGAGCGTTCCCCCCTTGACTCGGTAACCAACCCCCGCGCAGGGATAAAGTTCATTTAATCCCAACCACACATAAAACGTTCTTTCGTCTTCTAACTGAAAACCAATATGCAAGTGCTTTCTCCAGGGGAGATCTTGTCGTTCCCAGTTTTTCCACTCAACGGTCCATGTCTGCTTCAGCTTATTGGACAAATAGGGGTGGATTGAGAAACCAGTATTAAAACTTTGTCGAATGGGATCGGGAGTTCCAACCGCCGCCGAATTTAAGAGGTGGGTCGAAGTCGAAAACCGGGTATCAAAAACATCTTTCCAAGAAAGAGCCAAGGTGGGCAAGTATTTAGTGGGAATGGTTACCGCTGCACCGAAATCTGCGCCGACTGCAAAGCCTTCCTTGTGTAGACCCTGAAGCCCTTGTTCATCGAGGCCTGCTAAAGTGGAGTGAGCGTAACTCCCTTTAAGTTGATTTCGGATCAAACCTTTTGCCGCAATCCCGACTCGAATCACATTGCCCGCAAAATAACGTCCGTAGCCCACCACCATTCCGACATCTTGACGGGTATCAATGTCTAGATTGGTTCCGTCCGATAGAGCGGCGTACTGGTAGGATCCTAAAAATGAAACTCCGAACCCTCGCATCGTAAAGGACGGCACGGCGACGTAGTTAAATGCTACATACTTTCCGGGGTTTTCTTTTAAAGGGCCATTCAACCGGTTTTCTCCCAGCGTCTGCGATTGGGACGTTAGCCCGATGCCGGTCAGTCCTGCTCCGCCTTGAATATCAATCGGGGTGAGCTCGATGTTTTTCTTACGAAAAAGTGCGAGACCTGAAGGATTATGATAAAGAGCTGCATAGCCAGAGGCATCCGCCGTAATGGCATTTCCCATACCCAGGCTCTGGGTGGCTGTGTATACTTCAAACTTTTCACTGAGTGAAAAAGCATTTTGAAGAAATGGGGAAATGAAAAAAGAAAGTAGTCCCAGCTTCAGAAGAATAGGCAGCCCAATTTTATGATTTTGTTTCATCTAGAAGTGCTCTTGTTCAACTTATCGGCAACCCTCAGGCTGAATTGAAGGATTTGTGAAAGAACCTGCACAATTCACACGCACGACCGAGCGCATCTTTAAGCCCGGGATCCGTCTCAGTGACCTGCCGCGCCCTAAATGGTGGGGCAAAACCATTAAATTTTTCAAAACTCTGGAAGTCATTATTTTCAAAATCTTAGAGAGTTTTGATCTCTACCGCCCTTCCAAATCGATTGTCGGCATCCCGACTCTCGCCATGCGGCATTCGACCAGTCTTCAAGCCGTTGTCTATAATGGGACGCAAGAAGAAGTCTTGGGTTTTAAAGCACGTAGGCTTTTGCATCGCCTGATTCCCGGAATTCCCGATTTGGAATCTTTTGAACGGATTCGATTTCAGGTGGCAACGAGTGAAAATCAGTTTCGAAGTATTGAAGCCAGCACCGAAAATCGAGGTTTTGTCCATTTGCAAGTTCCATGGGAACTGCAAAAAAGCACGCCGAAAACTTCTTGGTTAAGAATTCAGCCGGTCGGAGTGGAAACTCTTTTAGGATGTATCCGGCTCGGGAATTACGAAGTCTTAAGCGCTCCAGTTTT
This sequence comes from uncultured Bdellovibrionales bacterium, assembly GCA_937903155.1. GTDB lineage: Bacteria > Bdellovibrionota > FAC87 > UBA2466 > UBA2466 > CALCZU01. The sequence goes on along the minus strand of CALCZU010000010.1, from coordinate 593 downwards.
TTTCTTAAACAGCAATATCAAGTGGATTATTGTCTCGGATATCGACGACACCATTAAAGATTCCAAAATCGGCGAGACGACCGGTTTTAGAGCTATCTTGAGAGGCCTTTTTAAAGGACATTATTATAAGTATGAAGCGATTGATGGAATGGCCGAGCTTTATCAAAAACTCATCGCTCAAAATTGCCTCATCGTTTATGTCACCAGTACCCCGTATCAACTCTCACCATTTTTACTTAAATTTTTGCGGGAGCGTGGATTTCCGGAAGGTCCCGTCTTTATGCGGTGGCTAGGATACGGGCGCTTTGGGCACAAATGGCGAACGCTGCACCGAATTTTCAGTCAGCTCGAAGGACAACGCGTGATTTTAATTGGAGACAGCGGAGAGCAAGATTTGCAAATCTACCGACGAGTCTCTGAATCCGCACCCTCTAAAGAAAGCGTCGCTAAAATTTTGATTCGTCATATTGCGGGCACCGCCCTTCCCACTTCGCCGAAACCGAATGAGATTTTTTACAAAGACATTCCATCACTCCTGATTTGCCCCAGTCAATCTTCATAATTCCTACTTCTGGAGTTGTCATGATGTTCCC
>CALCZU010000009.1 GCA_937903155.1 uncultured Bdellovibrionales bacterium | reverse complement strand
TGTATGAAGAAAAAACAACCGCCGCCTAATGTCCACTTTTTCGGGGGAAGATCACCATCTACTTTCCAGCTGAAAAAGTACCGGGTGCAAATTACCGATTAGGAAATACCCGCTATCTATTCAGCTGGAAAGTAGATGGGCACCTATTATTACCTATTATTATCGACCAAAACAAAAAATAAATTGCTCATTACTCCAATCGACATTCGGCATCGCTGCTCTCTAAAGATAGGGGCGAGTAGCGGATGAGCCCATAAAATGGCCAATCCGCACTTAACTGATAATCCTGTCTAAAGTAATGGTAGAACCAAATTTCCAGAGGCACAGGACTAGGGGCTGCAGGCTGCCCGAACTGTATCAAGGCCATTTGTTCCTTTGAATCAAAAGTAGAGCGTATATTTTGGGCGTAGGTTTCAGAATGAATAGCTATTCCATTTCTAAAGACCGTTCCTTCAAATTCAGAATTCTTCTTTTCAATTGTGAATTCCAGCTTGTCTGAAACAAGCGAAGCTTTTGGTCTAGAATTGCGGCATCGCAACTTAGCTTTTCCGTTGTAGAAAAAATCTTCCACTGCTTTTGTTTGCGCATAGGTCATAGATTTTATGCAGCCCCAATAGTGAACAAGGTAAGCCGGATTAAACTCCAACCAAGTTTCTTTATCTGTTGGTAAGATTTTGTACGAAAGATGGGGATAGGACTCAGCATCTATTCGGAGCCCTAAATCAACTTCTGCAATCTCAACATTTGAATTAACCTTACCTCCAGCTTCGAAGGAGTCTAAATGAATCTCTAAGTGAGCAGCAGGTTGTGTATTTTTTTTGCTTACTTTGATGGCAGAATTCGTTTCTGAGATATGACAGGACTCACGCGGTAGTTTTAAAAGGAAATAGCTGGTATCAACTCTCATCATGCTCGGGGGTTCAATTTCCAAGCCAGAAAGAAAAGGTTTGATTGCGTTCCGATTCAAATTTTGAATTTTTATCTGGCATTCCTCGGTACGAGTATCAATAAAGAAATCGGGCCGCCAATGGTCCGCCCTATTTATTCCGGAGCAAAAAAGTGTGCGCCCATCGGGCGGTTTGTCATAAGATGCCACGTGCATAACTTTATGAAACTTATTTAGGTTCTCATCTGCAAAACTTGGTTTTACGAACAATGTTATGCTTGCAATCAAAATATTTTTCCATTGGTTTTTCATATGTAATTTACCATTCTCAATAAATGTAATTAAAATATGACTGCAAGATTAATTCGATTGTTCTTATGTGAAATCGAACACTTTTTCTCTGGGAAAACAATTATTCTGAGAGCCAGTTGAATATAAAAATTTCACGCCCTGAATTGACAACCTTTTCGCATTGGGACAAGAGTCAAGAGGAGGGACAGGTCATGTTTTCATTAATGGATTTGAAATTTCTTACTACGACGAATTTAATTCTTAGCATTTTGATTTTTTCGCAGCCAGGTGTATGCGGGGAAAATAAACAGGAACAAGACTGTGTACAGAATCGGATAATAGTAGATTCTGAGCGGACTTCAATTGTTCAGCTGTGCAAGCCAAACGGACGTGGCAATTTTGAATTAAATGCAACTCTCAGTTGGCTAAGCATTACCAGAAACGGAGTTCTGACCCTTTCTCCTGGATCTGAAGATAAAGGGGAATATGAGTTCGCTTTTCGCTATTTCACATTGATAACAACGCCCGAAAAAACAGTGCGACAGGTTCAGGTAAGAGATCACCTTATTGTTGAAGTAAAATAGTGTTTGATACACCTAGTTGTCAGAGTCTCACTTGCACGCTCTTACATTCAAAATCAAGTCGACCGTCGACATATCCTCTTTCGAATAAGCGTTTAACCATAGGATTGATTTGCCTTCGGTATTATACTGGACGCGCAAATTATGAGATTTACGCGTTAATAGGTCCGGACTAGGCCCGCTATACCTTGTGAGCCCAAAAACAATAGGCCCTTCGCACGGTGACGTAACAAATTTTGCAATATCGAGCCGAGTTTGGATGCCTCTACAGATATCGGCACGCAATACGTTCTGCGACCACATAGGTGTACACTCCCCACTATTATTTTTTAGTCCCGAATTCTCTCGGGCTACTTGATAAGCTGCAGGTAAAACTTCAAGATTAGAATATTGGATTAGCCACGCCACAAAACTGCGAAGTCTAATTGAGTTCAACTGAAATTTTTCCATTAGCTCCAGATAAACAATTTCGTGTAAAATGAGTGCTGCTTTTTGAAGCGAGTCAAACTGATTCCAAATAGCTCTATTAATCTGAATCGTTTTGACGCTGTCAGCCCAAGGACGCATCTGTATTGCGACCTGGACTACTTTGCAAAACTTCGGAGGATCAATATACCCGTAGTCCTCCGTTGAGGGCAATTCACCCGTCCACTCCACTTTATGCATTAAACTTTTATTTATTTCCTTGTACCGGAACATTCTCTCTTTATCGTACTCCAGATAATGACTTAAAATACGATCTACAATCTCAGTGGGTGATAATTTTTCAATCTCGAATGTAACTAGCTTTCCAAATGTTTTTTCACGTTCGTATGAATCTAAGAGTTCTACAGTCATTTTTCCGTCTGATTCACATAGTAGAGCTATTCCACCACCGCCTCTGTCATTTCCTCCAATAAGGTGAGTTGAAAACAATAAAGCAGAAATCCATATAAAGTAACGAGTATGGTTCATACGTTCCTAAGTTTTGTAATTGGGAATAGCTGGATATTCATATTGTAAACTTCTGTCCCTTTATCAGACTCTAGCAGTTTTGCCGCGAACCTTCGAAACCTTAAGATAAGTGCTTTAGCAAACTCCATCTTGTCAGGGTCAATGGCTAAAGTGATACTGCTAAACTCTCTTAGTTCAACAGGGATAGTTTCCATCGCATGGATGGCTTGTGACATATTTTCCTTGTAAAAATGTTGTAGTGCCTCGCAAGATTTTTTCGTTGTGGCTGCACAGCCTTCTTGTTTTAAGATTAAAGTACCTTCGGCTTCTTCAACAAGCCCTAGTCGTAAAAGCCTAAGCAGCGCATCTCTTACCGTTGAAGTTGAAACACCAAATCTTTTTGCGATCCAGGCAGGTTTAAATTTGAAATCTTTTGTTTCTATCAAACTTAAAATTGCGAAATGAATCCATTCGGCAATGAGCTTGTAATTATCTTCTTCTAAGAGATGCGGATTAAGTTCTTTAAGCCCTGATGCATAAGAATCAAGTTTCTTTGCCTCTAAATTCGCAAGCTTTCTAATATGATTTTTATGTACAGATTTCAAAAATGAATCTTGTTTAGATTTACTCATCTTCAAAGCAGTAGATATCTTCTCTGCCATTTTGGGCGTAATTTCTCTTTTATTTGCTAAGATTTCACTTAGGGAACTCACTGGAATGTTTATTTTTCTCGCGAAAGCACGCAGGGAATATCTGGGATTTCTCGCTCTACTTTCATTATAAATTTCAGAAAGAAGCATAGAGGATGTTTGTCTTTCGGAATGATTTAACCCCATATTTCGACAATTGGAACATAAATGAAATCGTTTGCCAATGGAATGAGTGTGAAAGTGTTCAAATCGGTATTCGAACAATTATTATCAGTTTCGAAATCCGGCTTTTAGAAGCGTCTTTTTCTAATTTTTAAAATAGGACCGCTTGAAAAAATGATTAATTAGTTACCAGAAAGCGAGACTGAAGCAGTTCTCTTGTTCTAGCATTAGAAAATCGCAGATCTTATCACTTGAACCTAACAATGACTTTCAAAGTCGTCGGCAGAACACAACTTTTGATACATTTTGAATTTAGGTGAGTCGGACGAAGATAGACAATTTTGTCACTTAAGAGAAGAACATCGATTCAGGCAAAAAACGACCTGAGATTTAAAAAGCGTTTGCAACTCGTTTCGAACACTTGCAAACGGCGTCTTCCTATCAGAAAGTTTTCACTGGAGAAAATTTATGAAAAACAATGGACTTGCACTTCGATTTTTAACAATAGCACTAACTGTAATGATAACTAGCGCCAGTTTCGCAGCAAAAGTTGACGCGGTAAAATATCCTTCTTCATTTTTAAAAGCAGAAGACATAAAAGGAGACGGTGTTGCTGAAGGGACAGCACGTTTTTATGCGCACACGTACTCTCCGTTAATCACTAGAGCGGAAGATTGCCAGAAATTTCGGAGTTATGTTCAAAGCGAACTGGATAGAGTTTTTGACAGAGACAAAATTTACTCAAAATTATTTCTAACGTGTGTGACTTCGCTCAATGGAGTATTTGCTCCCAATGTTGAGATCATGATTGTCGCTGAGCCCTGGAAAGAACAATGGGTGTTTGAAATGGAAAAAGGCATTGCTGAGTTAGAGAAAAAACCTTTGGCTGAAGGTATCTTAGTGAAGTTCTTTACCGGTCAGCCAGTCTATGCTGGCGCTACTTTAAGGTCGTTTAAAAATGTGGAAAAGGGCATGAAAATCATTCTTGATCAAAAGCTGTTCCAAGAAAAAACCTATGACCATTATTTAGCACTAGTGAAGGATTTTTATCAAATAGGCGTTTCGATGGAGGGAGGGATAATGCCGCATGTGATAGACGCTCTAATTCCCTATCTAAGTTTTGAGCAAATGAAAGTGTTCAGAAGCCTTCTTCCGCAAACGGATAATATTTCTGTAAGTTACACTGCTACTTTCTTTGTTAGCGAATTCACCAATGCACCCTCATTGGGCTCATCTTACTTGCGAGACTGCAAAGCTTTAGGCTGCACAATCCTATAGGCTTTGCAGTAGAAGGATTTCAGAAAAAAAGGTGCCCATGATCTTCCCCCGAAAAAGTGGACATTAGGCGGCGGTTGTTTTTTCTTCATACAC
>CALCZU010000008.1 GCA_937903155.1 uncultured Bdellovibrionales bacterium | reverse complement strand
TCGATGAGGCTATGATTCGCGATTCCCGTCACTTTAAAGACGCTGAAAGGAACGGCCGGATTATCCTTTGCTAAACTAATGGTTTCTGAAAGTTCCGCGAGAGTCGCATCAAAAGTTTCTTCCGTGACAGCGCCTTCAATGGCGTAATCCAAAATCGTTCCAACACCATAACGCGCTAAATTGAAGATCGTTTTTTGGCATTCAGTTCTGTTCTCGCCCCCGCAAAACTGTTGATACAACGTGTGACGAATGATCCAGGTAATCGGAAAATGAATCCGCAAAAGAAAGAGCGTAATCTTAGACGAAACGCCGACAAACCAGGGGAAACCTAAAAGCCTGAATAAGAACCAGGCTTTTTTAATTTCGTAATTCGATTTCGCGCGAAACGCGATTTCCGTATTTTCAAAATTCATTATTGAGGAAACGATTTGGGGGACGTGTCTTCATAACCTGTCCCATCCAACGAGCGCATCATTGCCACAATCGCCTTTACTTCTTTTTTAGTCAGTTTCAATTTTTTCAATTTCGGACTGAGGTGAGGATTCGCGGTTCCCCCTTTATTGTAGTGCTCTACGACCTCTTCCAAAGTTTTAATGGATCCATCGTGCATATAAGGCGCGTGCTTTGAAACATCGCGAATCGTCGGAGTTTTAAAGGCTCCAATATCTTCAGGATTTTTGCTAACCTTCGCCCGGCACTCATCAGAGAAAGATTTTGTTTTCGCATCCCAGCCGATTCCTAGGTTGTGAAAGAGATTATCCGTGAAATTCGCACCCAGATGGCAATTATTGCACTGAGCTTTTCCGGAGAAAAGTTCATCTCCCTTTTTCACTTCCGCGCTCACAGCCTTTTCATCGCCTGCTTTCCAACGGTCATAAGCAGAATTTCCGCTCATCCGAGTTCTTTCGTAGTCCGCAATCGCAAGCGCAACGTTTTCTGAAGTGATTTCTTTTGAACCAAAAACTTTTTTGAATTCGGCTTTGTAACCCGGAATGCCGTTCAGCGTTTTTAACATTTCTTCGAGTGTATTTCCCATTTCGATGGGATTTTGAACGGGACCTAATGCTTGCTCTTCCAATGACTTCGCTCGGCCATCCCAAAAGAAATGGGGATAAAGCGTCCAAGCAAGATTCACAAACGATGGGGCTTTTCGATTTCCTTTTTGTCCTCGGATTCCGCTTGAAACGGGAGTAGGTTCCGAAAAAGCGTGCTCTGGACGGTGGCAACTTGCGCAAGAGATCGTCCCGTCTTTCGAAAGACGTTTATCAAAAAACAACCAACGTCCCAAACGCACTCTTTCCGGCGTCGGAGGATTGGGAAGTTCAGAAAGTTTTGTTTCAATTCCAAGTGGCGAATTTGGGATAGGGATGACTGGGTTATCCTTATCCCACGCAGTGTCCGAAAAAACCGCAAGCGGAGTGAGAAAACTGACTAAAACCCAAAATGAGAAGATATTTTTTTTCATGTTTTTCCTCTAATTCTACTCTAAAGAACCCCAGGCCTCGATATCGTCCGAATCCCCTTTTACGGTAAAAGAAAGTCCCGAAACTCTTTCACTTGAAGTCCCTAATTCCACTTCAAACCATTCGTTCGCAGGCAACGTCAGCTTATCTGCCACGTAGAAATTAGCATTGGCAATTTCTAAATAGACCTCTTCCAAATTCACTTCGGCTTTCCCCGTATTAAAAAAATAAAGTTTGTTGGCATCCGTGTTTTGGGTGAGCTTAAACTCAGCATCCTGCTCTTTTTTAACCACTCCGGTGCTTCCGATATAAAACGGCGCCGCATTGAGATAACCGCAACCTATTAGTAACAAAACCCCTATCAACTTTTTCATTTTATGACTCCCCCCAAGGAATTCTAACGGATTGTAATGAATACGAATTTAGGTCGCAACGGAGATTTTGTCACCAGAGAGTTCGATCCACGCCTCTGAATTAGAAGGGAAGGAATCCCTCCAGTCCTTTACAAAGCCTAGCCTCTCTAATAAGTCAGCGTTACCAATCAGGAGGTGACAATGCGTATCATAATTTTGGGCTTCTTTCTCGCTCTTGGCAGTCCGATTTTAAATGCGGAGGATTCCGTTTCTCTTACCAAGGTTGAGTGGATCCAAAAAGACCGTCCAATGTGGGGCATCACACTTTCTCCAGATAAAACTCGCATTTGCATGGCCGGAACGAATCATCCGCTAGAGATGTGGGATCTCTCGAAAAAAACAGATGTCGAATTCGATCGCCCGCCAGGCGGAAACAATAGTCGTGATTGTAAATTCTCCCCGGATGGAAAATGGTTAGCAGCGTCCGATGATAACGGAAGCGCCTATCTGATTGACAGCAAAGAACTAAAAGTCAGGCAAAAACTAGTGGGCGGATCGAGCTCAGTGTCTCATCTCGCGTTTTCTCCTAGCGGAGAGTGGCTAGCGGCCGGTGGAACCGCCCCGAAATTTTTGCTCTGGAACATCGATTCGGGCGAGTTGATTTGGGAACAGGCAATGGGACAATTCACCGTCGAAGGCATTGCATTTGACCCTCGAGAACGTTTCGTGGCCGTCACGAAAAATGCCCGCGGTAAAATAGAGAATCAACCGTGGAGTCAATCCACGATCGAATATTTGGATGCCTATTTGAAAAAATCCGTTTTCGAGATTTCAGTCGATAGACTTGCGTACTCTCCCGTATTCACGCCTGATGGCGGATTACTCGCCTGGTTTCATGAAGAGGGGAATAATGTCATTTCCGTTCTCGAAGTGGCATCGGGAAAAATCATCTACCGACATGAAATTGGTTTCGCGGGTGGTGTGACCTCCTTAGCGATACATCCCAACGGACGTTGGCTTATCTCGGGTCATCGTAACGGAATGATCGCGGTGTGGGATATTCTCACCGGTGAATCGCTTTATAAAAAGTTAGAGCCCGGAGTTGCCTTTGTGAAAGTCGCCACCACGTCGGACGGTAAACATCTCTTAACTAGCTCAGGTTCGCAAACGAAGTGGCACGTAGGCGTATGGTCTTTCGAAATGGCTCCCAAGGCTGCAAAAGCTCAAAAAGGGATTGGAAAGACGGAATGGCAGGATTTGTGGGCGGCGCTTCTTGAAACAAATACAAAAACACTTTCGACTCTATCTAAAATGGTTGACCACGGAAGCGAATCCGTAAAATTTCTTGAGACGGAGTTGAAAGTCGATGGGCCGGTCGTTGACACAAAGTCCGTCTCCGCCTTAATTCGACAACTCGGCGATGAAGACTTCGACAAACGTCAGGAGGCCTCACAAGCACTCGCAAACGCGGATGCGGCAGATGAGTTGCACAAAGCTTTAGCGAGTTCCAATCCTGAAGTCGTCTATCGAGTGAAAAAAATCCTGAAAACACACCCCGCTAAATCATTTCTTGTAAAAGACCCATCTGAAATTCGCAGATTACGTGCCATTCAGGTGCTCGAATACATCGGAACGGAGGAGGCACGCGCACTCACGCTTCGCCTTGCGGAAAAGGACAGCAGCGTAAACGTGCGCAGCGCTGCGCGAAGTGCCCTGCAGAGAACATCAAAAAAATAGTAATCTGCTAGTTCGAAAACAACAAGAGGGTCGCTCCGACCGCTTATCGTTGACAGTTATTTTTTCCAGGCGCACTCGACACTCGCGATGGTTTTCTTTCCGTTCAGATAATTGAGATGAAAGTATTTGTCTGGTGGAAAATTAGTTTCATAGACTAGCTCCCCGATGAAACTATTGTTAAACCGTCTGAAGTTTATTTCGTAGCTCTGACCGCGGGTGACGGCTGGAACACTGGATTGACAATTTAATGCCTGAGCATTGCCGAGACAGTTGAGCATTCCATTGTTCGCCATTGCCATGGTCGTCAAGTCTCGTACAATAGCACTCGCTCCGTCATTACTCAGAGAAAATCCATACTGTGCAATCGTCCCAGTAGTCGCTTGAAGTTTGCAGTCGAAACTTGCGAAAGCTCCTTGAGCAGAAAAAAGGATCGAAATAACCAACGTTGTAACACTAATTTTCATATTTACCCCTCTGCACACAACTACTTCGCATATTCTCAAGGCACAAAGTTTTAATTACGAGAAAACATCTTGTTGTTATCAACGGTATACTAACGGAGGGAATAAAAATCGAATTTCTGTCGATTCTAATACGTTAAGTACAATTTTTTGAGCGTGTTTGTACAAAAAGATAATTTCTAAATTGCGAAAATGTTAATCTGGGTGCCTGAACTCATTTTGCAAGCCAAAGTGCTTAAACCCCTCGAAACTAAATTTTTCTGATTTTCCGTTCCGCTCCAGGATTCGTTCATCGTATTCTTTTGAGTCTTTGTTTTCTTCATGTTTCAAAACGATCTGATCTTCTTTTCTGTTCTCCGATTTTTTCGACAGAACTAGGACAGAACGTTCTCCCTCCGTGAGCGCATTGAGCCTCACTTTTTTTCTTTCGAGAGCAAAATCCACTGGAACAAAGTCATAAGTGAAACGGTCTTCTGCTGGTTGAAAAACTTCAACCAATTTAAGATCCTTATTAAAATGGAGAATAAAGATCGTGCTTTCATTTGCAGAAGACTTACCCGGAAATTCACAGGTGGTATAATAGGAACCATCCGAGGACTTCATCGAATACATGACGCCCGCATTGTTTTCATATTTTTCCCGTTTGCTTTCATGAAGAAGCGAAGATGATCGGTCGATCAAGCCCTTTGCGTAAATCCTATTGCAGATTTCTTTGCCTACTGCCAACTCCGCAAGTTTGGGATTCGCATTGTAAATGATTGGATTGAGAATCTCCCACTCTTTTGCAAGCTTAATTGCCAGTTCTTTTTTCTTGAAAAATGCAGCCTCTTCTGGAGAAACTCCTAATGGAGATTTCATTTTGTCATGAACCAGTTTAAAGCGTTGTTCTATTTCAGCGATACTGTTTCCGGCCCGAATCGCGTTCCTAATTTGCCAACCTAACAACTCAATTGCCTGTTCCAGCTCTTTGAATTTTCGATAATTTTCTCGAACCTCTTTTAACAGAGCTTCTTGCTTTTCGTCTCTTCCCACTTCTGGCTTCTTCGCATAAATTCCATCCGCTACGGGACGCGAAGAAGTACTCTGTTTTTCAGGTTCATGAGACTTGGGTTTTTCTTGCGAGAAGGACAGACCTGAAAGAAAAAGTGCAATACTCAAAAAAGTTGGCGCTAAGGGGAGTGGGGTCATTTAAAAATTATAGAGGCAGGAGCTTTCGGAAGCAAATTGGGCGATTCGGAATAACCCTTGGTCGATTTGCCTCCGAAAGCGCTTGCCTCTATAATCTCTGAATAGCTACGATTAACATTTTTTCTAATGCTAGTGCTGCAAGGAATACATGACTCTGCTCACGTTTATCATACCGGTGCGCCACCCAGCCAATGCTTTTAACTGGGAACATCTTAAGACTCGCTTGGCGCAAACTATTTCTTCGATTTCGAATCAATCCAATAGCAATTGGCGCGCGATCATTGTTGCGAACGAGGGAGCCGACCTCCCAACTCTTCCCGACCGTTTTGAAGCATTGCGAGTTTCGTTTCCTCCAAATCCCGCTCATGAACGTGCCGAAGGAATGACCGTAGAAGAATTTCGCAATGTCTTTAGAATGGATAAGGGCAGGCGAGTTCTTAGCGGAATGCTGTACGCGCGAAACTCTCAATTTTTTATGATTGTTGACGATGATGACTTGGTTAGTTGTAACATTGTTCAGTATGTTTCGGAACATTCGGAGTGCGGCGGATGGAAAATTGACCATGGTTACATCTGGGATGATTGCGGAAAGCTTTTAATGCAGCATAATGCCTTTAATAAAACCTGCGGTACCTCTCTGATTATAAGCGCTAATCTTTACAGCCTTCCTGCTAAATTTGAGGATGCCAGCGAAAAATGGATTTCATCCATGCTCGGCAGCCATGTTCAGATTTCTGACATTCTCGCGTCGAAGGGCAATCCGCTTGAAGTTTTTCCTTTTCGTGCAGCAATTTATCGCGTGGCAAACCAGGGATCGCATAGCAGGACGGGTGGGATTGTGAGTAATCATTTCCTAAATAAATCTGTACTGAAACATCCAAGATTACTGTTTGCGAATCTCTTAAAAATTCGTTTACTGACTGACTCTGTTCGAAAAGAATTTTTCGGCAAGTGAAGGAATCAGGGAATCCGCTGTGGCGGCGTCTTTTTTCAGGTCCAAAATCCCTTCCCCGATGAAAAGAATAACTCATTGCATATCAGGAGAATTGTGGACGAAGGTATGAAACTCTCCGTTTTCACCGCAGGGATCGACGGTATTAGGAAGGTTTTCTAAAAATTTCAAATCGAAAGGCTGGCCGATGAGCGATTGGGGAAGTCTTTCAGAATCCACTGCGACAATCTTCGCTTGGATTCCAACTTTGATGATCTCGCGGGCAATGACGTCCGTTTTTTCTCCCCAGAGCGGAAAGAGAAGACTAAAGGTATCTCCAAAATTTTTTTCTCTAAATTTACGGATATCCTCTAAAAAGAGATCGCCAAAGGCTAGATGGGTTAAACCTTGAGCCTTTAAAACATTTAACGTCTCAAAAACTCGGGCGAGATAAATCGAATTAGGACAGGGGTCCGGAAGAAAAACTCGGTGAAGGGGTAGATTTAAGCGCTTAGCTTGCCACTCTAGATCTTTTGCATCGGTTTCGTGGATATTGATCTTCTGATCTTTTTCTCTGAGCGTTGTTAGAAGGCCGACGACTTCGATATCCTCAGAACGCAGCAACCGGTAAAGCAGCAGGGCGCTGTCTTTACCGGTTGACCATGAAACAATCGTTTTTTTTCGCATTCCTATTTCTTGAAGGGTAACACCTTCGCTGTTTTGCCGGCGAAAGGCCCGTCACATTTAAAAGTTTTTCCGTCATGGTAGTAATGAAAATGCCCGTCGTGTTCATAGTCAACGTGATTTCCGTGAACATACGACTTGTGTCCGCAGTTTGCGGCGTGAATGTGTTCGTGATTTTTCACTTCGCCAGGGAAGGACTCTTCGGCAAGGTTCTTTTTGGCATTTGCTTTACTCATACGGTTTCTCCTATTTGCCTGAGTATAGCGAGAAATTGCGGAGAGATTTTGTGGGTAACTATGGAGTTTTCTTCATAATCACAGATTGACGAAGGCTTTAATCTGTTTAGGTAGGTCATTGTACGCTTTTTTGCCGTAAAGCATTTGGAAGGCTTTGAGCGCATCTTCAAATTGTCGTTCGTAATGAAATTCGGTTTGATAGGCTATTTTGCCTCGATTAGAACATTCCTGAAAGTTTTGGGAATCTGCGAGAAGCGAGCGAAGCGCGGCTGTAATGGCTTTAGGAGTATAGTCTTTAATCGGTTGCCCCACCGGGTATTTCGCCAAAAAATCTTTGAAGGGTTTTTCGTTGGAGGTGATGACGGGTTTCCCGAGCGCCAAGGCCTCCATAAACTTATTCGATGCGGTCACTGGGTATTTCAGTCGTAAGCTTAACGGCCGGTAGACACAGTAACTGATATCGCAAGCATTTAAATTTTCCCACTTGCCTTCGTCTAAAATTCCTAAGAGATGCACTCGCTTAGAAACGCGATGATGAGTGGCAAGCGCTTTGAGTTCTTCTAGGTAAGAAGCCTCTCCCCATCCCCAGATCACAAAGTGGAGCTGAGGGATTTCTTTGAGAGCTTCAATCGCTTCTTCAAGGACGTTATTCAAGCCGACTCCCCCTACATAGTAGAGAATTTTATCCGCAGGTTTGAGTCCCAGTGTTTGTCTGAGATCACTTTTTTGGGAAGTCAGATTTTTTCTGGGAGCGTTGGCGACTAAAAAGATGGGACAAGTAAAGCGGTACGATCTTCGATACAAAACGGCTCTTCTTTTTTCGGGGAAGATCGCAAACGAGGCGTGCTGAAAAGCAAGGCGCTCAATCTTTAGAAAAAACTGGTTCAGCGGGGAAAGTTCGTGTCTTTCAAAAACTTCGTGCGCATGGATAACGAATTTGATTCCGTAAAGCCAATTCATAAAGAGCGCTAAGCAACTCTCTTGAAGTCCGTGCGAAACAATAATTCGGGGTTTACCCGACTTCCGGACGAGCTTGATGAGTTGATAGCCTTTCCACAGCAACGTCAAAATCGGCGATAATTTTCCAAATTTTAGAAATGTACGAGGGACGGAGTACCTCAGTTTGGGGATATTTCCCGAGATATTACGGGTAATGTCATCGCCGACGGCAAACTCAAAAACGAGGACCGGAAACCCAGATTCTTGTAAGATTTCAGTTTCATACAAGGCAGGCGGAAGCCTTCCCAGTCGAGAATAACGCAGCACAAGAATTTTATCTTTGAGGTCGAAGGAGGACACAGGCACTCCCATTATCTCTTATTTTAAGAGGTTTCTCTACCCGCACGATGTCGACTAAATTTGGCGAGCTTCTCCGAAGGACGGCACCCAAAAGTCTTTGGAATTTACGCCAGATTTTTTTAGGGCTTCCCAAAGATCGTTCGAAGGATCGTCGATGCCTTCATCGGAAAGTTTAAAAGTTCCAAAATGAATCGCCATACTTTGTTTTGATTGCAAATCCAAATGTGCTTGCACGGCATCAGACGGATTTAAGTGCACAGGTTCCATAAACCAACGGGGTTCATAGGCGCCAATCGGTATCAGAGATAAGACGGGTGCCCCTAAACGTTTGGCGATCTCTTTAAAATGCGGACCATAGCCCGTATCGCCTGCAAAAAAGATGGGTCCCTGACTCGTGCTCAAAACAAAACCGCCCCAAAGGCTCCGTTCTCGATCGAATAAACCACGCCCCGAAAAATGTTGAGCCGGAACAAAAGTAATCGGAAATTTCATTTCCTCCGTTTTTTCCCACCAATCCAAAAACACCGCTTTTCGAATTGCCAGTTTTTTAGCGAGGCTTTCGAGACCTAGCCCGAAGACAAAATAGGGATCGTGATCTCGAATGAGATTTTTTAAAGTCTGCCAATCAAAATGATCGTAGTGATTATGACTGACAAGCACACAATGAATGGGAGGAAGATCGGCGTAAGCGATTCCGGGCCTGCGATAACGCTTGGGTCCGGCAAAAGAAAAAGGACTGCAGCGTTCGGACCAAATCGGATCGGTTAAAAAGTTTACCCCGTCGACTTGGATCAAAACCGTCGCATGATTTATAAAAGTCGTTCGAATCCCCTCGGTGACCGATGAAACTATTTTCGCGGGCGTCGCATTTTCGTTGAGATTCTTGGGCCAAGCTTTTGATTGGCCGGTCGCAACCCACTTCAAAACACCGAGAAGGCCGTGAGGATTTCTCGTCGGGTTATGAAAAACTTTTCCGTCGTAGTGATCTGAAAGTGGATATTTCAATGACTGACCTGCGAGAACACAAGCGCATCGATTCGTCTCTGCAAAAACTCTCGGCCTGCCGTTCTATCCAGCGAACTTAAACTTTCTGCCGGAATCGCTTCGCCGAAATAGGTCGTAATCTGAGAATTGCGAAAAGGAACCGTGTGTTCGTTCACGGTGATAAAACGATCCGCTTTTTGAACCACCGGCACTAGGGGCCGTCCTGTTGCCGCCGCAAGATCTAATAGCGAAGCACGGACTTTGCCGTAAGGTCTTCCGGAGTCGGTTCGAATTACGACAGGTCCATCCCAATTTTTCATTTCCCGGATAATTTGGCTCTTAGGACTCTCGTCAATATTGTTCTTAAATCGGATCGCACGAATTCCGAGAATTGAGTAATACAGCGTCGGAAAATAAGAAGCGACTCCATGATAGCCAATATAGGAAGCGCCGGGCAAAGACGTCAGCGTCTTACTCGAAAGAGTCAGCATCGCATCTCGATGGTATGTGTAAAGGATGGCATTTTTAGGGGGTAAAGGTCCGACTTTTTCTTCGCGAATGGTGGGGCGAATCCAACGCAAGACAGCTTCAAGCGCCAATGCAATCGGCATTGCGATATAAATTTTGGGAATGTCGTAATCTTCAATGGGGTTACCTTCATTAGAAATTCCTCGCGCTTGATTCGATCGCAGAAGATACGCAACCCACATTGTCCAGACTTGGCTTACCGTTCCGAGTCCCGTGCAAATTGCAAAAAGTAATCCGGTGTAAGCCAAAAAAGGCGGATACGCTTCTAAAAATACCGGGCTACTGAGCCCCCACGCGCTTGCGGGCTTTACTGAAAGAACTAAAACAATCGCCGCCATTCGAGCCGCAGTCGCAGTCACATGGAGTGCCGACTCAGGAGGGTGAATCCCCCCGATTAATTTTCTCGCGGATTTTTCAACTAAGATATCGACGATTTCAAGCGTGATATCTAAAAGAAGTAGAAATAAACCGAGCCATAAAAACCAACCGGCTGAATTGTACGCAAATAACAAAAGCGAAATTGGAACGAATAAAACGCCTCGAGCCGCATGAATTTGGTGCTCCAATCGGGCTTCGGGCAGTCGATGAAGCTTAAACTTATAAATATGAAAATACAGGCCGTCGAAAGCGCCCAACAAAGTGAAAAAGATTAAGAAAGTGGTCGCGACGGTGTAAATCGCATTCGGACCAAAGAAAACTTCTGCTGTCATCCGTAAACTCCCCATTCAGCATTCTGACCCTTAGGATCAGATAACCACCGCGAAGAATGGAGTCAAAGGAATTAAAAAAGGGCGAAGACTCTTGCCAACAGTCTCCGCCCTTGAAATGACTCAAAAATTATTTCAATCCAACCGCTTTGAGCGCGTAAGCAAGTGCTTCATCCGCCCTCTTATTCATCCCCTCTGGACTGTAAGCAAATTTGTATGCGGTCTTAAAAACTTCCAGCATTTCCAGAGGCTCATCCAATCGAGAAAATTTATCCGCCAACACTCTAGCGTCAGCAGCTCTCATATTTAATCCCGAAGCCATTTCGGCATAAGCATAAGCCGCTTTGTATCCTGCAAACGCATTAAGAGGGTGTGGACGCGATGCCATGTCTTCGGCGAATGCGTTGGCGTCGTCGGTTCGCAAATTCATTCCCGTAGGAGCATAGGCCCAAGCGTAGGCTTCTTGGCGAACTTTCAAACCAAACTTTGCTCTTTCAACATCCGACAACTTCGGTTTTGGTTTTCCAAACGCCTCCTGATAAGCTTCTTTTAAAACATCTTTTGTAATCCAAACGGTTTTTCCATCGACCGTCTGAACTTTCACAAATTCGGGTGGCTTCTCATCCGCAATTAAGACGGGAGCCGTCGCAATTAAAAAACTTAAGGCCAGTAAGGTAACAACTTTCATTTGATTCTCCTAAAAATACGTTTTGAGTTGCTAGGCGGTACTACAAATTCAGTGCCAAACCATTTTCAGCCTAATCAAAACCATAAAACCAAAGAACTGACAAACTTGTCAGACAAAAAATGCAAAAAGGTAGGGGGTACGCGCAAAAAGGTAGGCCGTACCTAACAGGTTGTTTGAATGAGATCGCCGGAAACTTTATCGAGGCGCATTTTGTGGGTCGTTTTGGCTTCGGCTGTGGCGAGCATCGAGAGTGTAGGTAAGTAGTTTTCGGTGTGGCCTAGCCAAAAGCCTGGGTGTTTTTTAGACGGGCGCTCTAAAACGACTTCTTTTTCTTTTCCAATTTGGGATTTTAGAAATTGACGGTGGCGCTCTTCACTTAAGAGTCTTAAAGTCTCCGAACGTTTCGCGATTTCTGCCGCGGGGACAGGGTTGTCGAGATCCGCTGCCACGGTTCCTTTTCGCGCTGAAAAAGAAAACACATGGAGTTTCGACCAAAAGCTCGTTTTTAAAGTTTCGACTGTTTCTTGAAAATCTTCTTCAGTTTCTCCTGGAAACCCAACAATCACATCGACGCCAATAAAGGTATCGGGATTGGTTTCTTGAATTTTATTACAAACCGTTACGAATTCCTTCGCTTTATAAAAACGTTTCATGCGCGAGAGAATTTTGTCGCTCCCACTTTGAAGCGCGATATGAAAATGTGGGCAAAGTCTCGGCTCTGTTTTCAACATCTCAATCAGCTCATGCGGAATTTCGAAAGGATCTAAGCTCGTCAATCGAATCCGAGGACCTTCTTTTTCATCCAGAAGGGTGCGCACTAACTTTACTAAATCCGTATTGTGATCCCAGCCGTAATGGGCGATGTGAATGCCTGTCAAAATCACTTCACGGAACCCTTCACTCCACGCTTGGTTGACTTGTTTTAAAATCGTTTCGATGGGAAGGCTGCGACTTCTCCCACGCGCATCCGGAATAATGCAGAACGTGCATTTAAAATTACAACCGTCTTGAATCTTAATCGTCGCACGCGAATTGCGAGAACCTGGAAAATTTTCTGGCAAAAAACCCATCGTTTTTTCGACTTGGTTCTTCTCAACATCGATTTTTTCGATTTTCTGTTTGAGATGATCTAAAACTCTAAACTTATTCGCCGTTCCGATCACTAAATCGACTTGAGGTAATTTTAGAAGTTCATCGGTTGCGACTTGCGCGTAACAGCCAACCATTGCGACGACCGAATCTGGATTCGTTCGTTTATATCGATTCGCTTGTTGCCGGGCATCTTTGTCAGCATTTTCAGTCACCGTGCACGTATTAATCACGTACGCATCGGCTTTTTCAGTCTCGGTAACGATCTCAAAACCTCTTTTTTGGGCTTCTAAAAAAAGCGCATCGGTATCGGTCGTATTGGCTTTGCAGCCGAAGGTTTTAAACGCAATTTTCATTCGAGAGAGAGGTCCTCAATCCAACCCCCACCGACGACTCGCTCGCCCTCATATAAAACTAGTGCTTGGCCAGGCGTAATCGCGCGTTGTGGAATTTCAAAATCAACACGAATGCGGTTGCCTTCAAGCGGCGTTACATGCACTGGACTTTCCGTCGAACGGTAACGGATCTTTGCCATCATCTTTGTCGGCACTGTGACCGGATCGTTAATCCAGTTTAAGTGATTCACCGTCGCATATTTTCTAAAAAGATATTTTTCTTCGCCGACAACGACTTCATTCGTGTCTGGACGCAATGCTAAGACGAAGAGTGGGTCTTTCGCAAAAATCCCGAGACCTTTTCGTTGTCCAATCGTGTATTGGTAAATCCCGGTATGCACACCTAAGACTTTGCCTTCGCGATCAACCAAATTCCCCGATTTCAAAAGTTCTTTCGGCACTTCGTCTTCGACAAAATCACGATAGCTTTTGCCTTGAACAAAACAGATTTCTTGGCTGTCAGGTTTTGAAGCCATCGCGCCAAGACCATATTCGGTTGCGAGATCGCGCACGTCGGATTTTTTCATTTCGCCTATTGGAAAAATCGTTTTCTGCAAATCCTTTTGTCGCATTGTGAATAGGAAATAAGATTGGTCTTTCCCTGGGTCCTCGCCTTTTAAAAGCTCGGTTTGCCCCGTTTCGGGATTCACCCGAGTGCGCGCGTAGTGACCGGTCGCAAGATACTCGGCTCCCAAATCCAATGCCCAATCCATCAACTGTCGAAACTTTACTTTTTCATTGCAACGCACACAGGGATTTGGCGTACGGCCTTTTAAGTACTCTTCGATAAAATCGGTCACGACCGCGCCATGGAATTCTTCTTCCATATTGTTCACATAAAATGGAATGCCAATTCTTTCGGCCACTCGTCTCGCATCGGAAATATCGCTCAGTGAACAACACGTTCCAAATTCATTATCAATTTTTTCTGCCATGTCGTGGAGTTGAAGCGAAATCCCAATCACATCGACGCCTTTTTTCTTTAAGTAGGCCGCCGAAACAGAACTGTCCACTCCGCCGCTCATTGCCACCACGACTCGCGGAATCTTCACACTGGCTGGGTTTTCAGAACTTTGAGGCATCATTACAAATTTCTTCTTCTCGTTCGAACTCGATTCACATGGTTTATCACAACTTGGCCTAATTTATCGATTTCTTCTTCGGTCGTCGTCTTTCCAAAACTAAAGCGGACGCACTCTTTGGCCTCTTGCTTCGAAAGTCCCATTTCTAAAAGCACATGACTTGGGCTGATGGATCCGGACGAGCAGGCCGAGCCCGCTGAAACGCAAATGCCTTCTAAATCCAATGCCCCCAGAAGCACCTCATTGGGAACACCGCAAAAACGGATGTTCGAAGTATTGGGAATTCTAAGAGAGTCAGCCCCCTGGATACTGACTTCAGTTAGATTTTTTAAGATCAAAGCTTCAAATCGGTCTCTTAGGGTTTGTACCGCAGCGAAATCTTTCTCTTGAGAAATTTCAGCCGCCGCCGCCCCAAAACCCGCAAGCCCAATGATATTTTCAGTACCGCCTCGACGTTTGACTTCTTGCGCACCACCGTAATGGGTCGCAATTAATTTTTCTCCCTTTTTCACTCTCAGAGCCCCTGCCCCTTTCGGTCCAAAGATTTTGTGAGCGGAGACAGAAACAAAGTCAGCCTCGGCGAAAAATGTAGGCGAAATTTTTCCAAAGGCCTGTACCGCATCGGTGTGTAATTTCGCACCCGCGGCTTTGCAGACCGTCGCAATTTCGGGGATTGGAAACAAAACTCCCGTTTCATTATTTGCGGTCATCAAACTAACTAAGGTGGGTTTAAAAGCCGCCATCTTCTGGGTGAAGGCATTCCAATCGAGAGCTCCGGACGGCAGAACTGGAACGTATTCCACTTCCACTCCTAAAGACTCCAGTAATTCCACGCAATCTCGTAAGGATGAGTGTTCCACTTTTGAGGTCAAAAGTCGGAAGCCGTCTCTTTGCAAAAAGTACGATCCCAAAAGCACATTGCCATTCGCTTCACTGCCTCCCGATGTAAAAACCACCTCAAAAGGGTCCCACTGGAGGGAGGTCGCGACCGAAAGTCTTGACTTTTCAAGCAATTCTAAGGCTTTACGTCCGGACCCGTGCGATGACGATGGGTTGCCCCAGGCCTCTAAAGCCTGTTCCATCGCTTGCTTTGCAGCCGCCGAAACCTTGGTTGTCGCATTGAAATCCGCGTAAATCGCCATCTGAATAAGTCCTTTGACTCCCCGAGTCTAACCCAGCCTAAAAAGAAAGGAAAGATCGGCGTCCTTTTTACTCGATCTCCAAACTGTGTGATAGTCTCGTCCCATCAAAATGGCAGGAATCGAGACAAAAGAGAAGAATCGCCGAAAACGCGAACGGATCATCGCGCTTATCGTCCTTGCGGCCTTGGGCGGATTTACCTGGGTCGAAGTCTATCTCTTAAAACTTTCGGCAAAACTGCCGTTTGTAAACAGCATCTTCTTCTTCGGATTGATGAACGTAAACATCGTTCTCATCATGCTGCTTTTATTTTTGGTATTTCGAAATGCGGTCAAGCTCATCTTAGACGAGCGCCGCGGAAAATTTGGCTCTCGCCTACGCACACGGCTCGTATTTAGCTTCACGCTTTACGCGATTATTCCGACGGTGTTTCTCTTTTCGATTTCCGCTTTTTATATCAAAAGCAGTTTCGATAAGTGGTCGAACATCAAAGTCGGCGGAACCCTCCAAAAAAGTATCGATGTCGTCCGAAACTATTACGAAAATACCGAACGCAATGGCGCTCACTTTGCAAAAAAAATTGCTTCTTCGATTGACCCGGAAGATCTCCCTGATGATTTAGTCTTTAAAAAAATTCAAAATGCTCGACTGGAGTACGGACTCGACGCTATCGAATACCACCGCGATCCCGTCGGAACGCGTCTCATCAGCGTCTCGCAAGAAAAAGCGGCCCTCATCCCACCTGCCTCGCTTGAAACTCTTCAAAAAGCTTTTAAAGGTATGAACGAGTGCCGAGTTCACAACGTCGGTGAGGGAGAGCTCATCCGATGCAGTTCGTACTTAGGCCTCGGAAAAGGCGTGATCTTTGCGGATTACTTTATTCCCATCGCGCTGGCGTCGCAGCTTTCTGAGATCAACCTCACCTATTCGGATTACAAAACGGATAACCCACTCAACTATCCGATTAAGTCGACCTACTTCACGATTCTTTCGATGGTGACACTCCTCATTTTATTTACCGCGACGTGGACAGGGTTTTATGTCGCAAAAAGACTCACCGGTCCGATTGAAGATCTTTTAAAAGGAACGGAAGCCGTCGCAAAAGGCGATTTAGAACACGTCATTCCGAAAAGCGGGGGAGATGAACTCGGAAAATTGATTGATTCTTTCAACTCCATGACGAGCGAGTTAAAACAAAATAAAAAAGACATCGAAGACACCCATTCTAACCTCAAAAAGATCAATGAAGAATTGAATCACAGACGTAGGTATATTGAGGTGCTTTTGGAAAGCGTGCAATCGGGTGTCATGTCTCTCGACGAGTACGGCCGAATCTCAACGATTAATCAAGCAGCTATCGACCTCCTCCGTCTTTCAGAAACCGATCAAGTCATCGGCAAACCTTATTGGATTATTCTACCTGAAGAACACCGTTCGGAATTCCGGGACCTTTTACTCGCGGTTTTCGGAACAGCAAAACCCATCCGACGTGAAATGCGATTTAAGATTCCAAACAATGAGTGGATTAGTCTTCTTCTCACTCTCAGTGTTTTAAGAGACGAAAATAAAAAGCAAATGGGTGTTGTGGCAGTTTTCGAAGATGTTTCTGAAATCCAGAAAATGGAAAAAATGATGGCCTGGCGTGAAGTCGCCAAAAGAATCGCTCACGAAATCAAAAATCCGCTCACGCCTATCCAACTTTCGGTTCAACGCTTAAGACGTCGGTACTTGGATAAAATTCAAGATGACGGCACTTTCGGCCAAGCGACCGAAATTATTTTAAGTGAAGTGGACTCGCTTAAAAAACTCGTCGGCGAATTCACAACCTTCTCGCGCCTTCCCGAATTGAAGTTAAGGCCCGAAGACTTAAACGATGTCATTTTGGAAGCCTCCAATCTCTTTCGCGCCGCGCACGAAAATATTGTTTTCGACTTATCGCTTTCCGAAAACATTAAACAGCTTTCGCTCGATAAAGGTCAGTTTAAGCGTGCACTGGTTAACCTCTTCGACAACGCAGTCGCGGCCATGGAAGGCAAAGGCAAAATCACGGTCACGACCGAAGTCGATCCCCGAACCTCACTGATTCGCTTAAGCGTTGCCGATGAAGGGTGTGGAATTGATGAAACGGCGCTCAGCCAGCTTTTTGAGCCTTACTTTTCGACCAAACAAGGGGGCACGGGACTCGGACTTGCCATCGTTCAGCGAATTGTGGCAGATCATGGGGGTACCGTGCGAGTCAGTGCTCACCAACCCCGCGGCACAAAATTTTTGATTGAATTCCCGGAAACTGCGAGAATCGTGGAAAAAGGACCCGAGCTAAACGCCTAATGAACAAAAAAGTACTCATTATTGATGATGAAGAAAATATCCTGAAGACGCTCCAGGGTGTACTTGAAGACGAAAACTTCACGGTCGAAACCGCGAAAAATGGGACTTTAGGGGTTCAAAAAATCAAAAGATTTAATCCGGATGCAATCCTCTTGGATATTTGGATGCCGGGAGACGACGGCATCACAACGCTCGAAAAAATTAAAAAGATAGATTCTGAAGTGGGCGTCATCATGATGTCCGGACACGGGACGGTCGAAACCGCGGTCAAAGCCATTAAGCTCGGCGCCTTTGATTTCTTAGAAAAGCCATTGGACTTCGATAAAACGCTTCTTCTCTTAAAACACCTCTTTGAAGTTCAAGAATTAAAAAGCGAAAATCGGTTTTTAAGAGAAGAACTGAAAGAGGAAGAAAAGCTCATCGGCGATAGCGAAGAAATGCAAAGATTACGGCATTTGATTTCGGTAGCCGCACCTTCAAACGGTTGGGTCATGCTGACCGGTGAGAACGGAACTGGAAAAGAACTTGTCGCCCGCGCGCTTCACCATGGAAGCCCCAGAAATAAGGGAAGATTTATTGCGGTCAACTGTGCTGCCATCCCGGATGAACTCATCGAGTCCGAACTTTTTGGACATGAAAAAGGATCTTTCACCGGAGCGTTTGACCGAAAAATCGGAAAGTTTGAGCAAGCAAATGGTGGAACACTTTTCTTAGATGAAGTCGGGGATATGGGTTCTAAAATGCAGGCGAAAATTTTAAGAGCCCTGCAAGAGTGTTCGATTTCTCGAGTCGGTGGAGATAAATCCATTGAACTCGACTTAAGAGTGATCGCGGCGACCAATAAAGATTTGAAAAAAGCGATTAAGAATAACGAATTTCGCGAAGACTTATTCTATCGCCTCAATGTGATTCCGATCACGGTTCCGCCCTTAAGAGAACGCAAACAAGATTTAAAAGAACTCATCGGGCATTTCTTAAAAAGATTCTCAGGCGGAAAAATCAAAGCCATTAACCAGACGACGATTCAATTGCTCGAAGCGTACCCCTGGCCCGGAAATGTCCGAGAGCTAAAAAACTGGGTTGAAAAAGCCTGTATCCTTTCTGCAGGTGACGAAATCAGCGCGTTCGAATTTGAAAACTCCCTCCATGAATCCCACGACGTCGAGGAAGATGTTTTTGATTTGGAAGACAAGTCTTTGCGAAAAGCGCGCGCAGCATTTGAAAAAGAATTTATTCTTAAAGTATTAAACGAAAACGGCGGAAACATTTCGAAAACAGCTCAAGTGATAGGTGTTGAGAGAAGCCATCTCCACAAAAAAATTAAAGGCTACGGAATCGATATTTTTTCAGGAAACGGAAACAACTAATGGAACCTCTAAAAATCAAAAGACGTAAAACTCGAGTCATCAATGTGGGCGGTTTAGCCATTGGGGGAGATAACCCAATCCGAGTTCAGTCGATGACTACTCCAAAAACCGACGACATCGTCGAAGTCGTTAAGCAAATTAAAAGTCTTGAAGATGCGGGTTGTGAAATCGTTCGAGTGACCGTCAATAATCAGGAATCTGCAGATGCACTTCCCGAAGTTTTAAGACAAACGCGAATCCCGGTCATTGCGGATATCCATTTCGATTACAAAATGGCATTGGAATCGATGAAGCACAATATTTCGTGCGTGCGAATTAATCCGGGCAACATCGGTGCCGAGTGGAAAACGCAAGAGATCGTCCAGTGCGCAAAAGATCGCGGCATCGCTCTGCGCATCGGCGTGAATGCGGGGTCTCTCGAAAAAGCCCTTTTAAAAAAGTACGGTCACCCCACGCCCGAAGCTCTCGTCGAAAGTGCCCTCGCCGCCATCGCGCTGGTTGAAAATCAGGGTTTTTACAATTTTAAAGTGTCTATCAAGTCCTCGGATGTCGTCTCAAACTTTCAAGCGTACTCGCTGCTTTCGCAACACACGGATGCGCCCCTCCATTTAGGCGTGACCGAAGCCGGAACGAAAAACTACGGCTCAGTAAAATCCTCCGTCGGAATTGGAAGCTTACTCATGATGGGAATCGGCGACACAATCCGAGTTTCGCTGAGTACGGATCCGGTAGAAGAAATTAAGGTCGGGGCCTATATTTTAAAATCGCTAGGTCTAAAAAATGATACGCCCGAAATTATTTCCTGCCCCAGCTGCGGCCGAGCCGACATCGATGTGTACAAGTTAGCTGAAGAAGTCGAGCGCCGCGCTTTAGGACTTAAAAAGAATATCAAGATTGCCGTCATGGGTTGCGTCGTCAACGGCCCCGGCGAATCGATGGAAGCCGATATTGGAATTGCCGGCGGTAAGGGCGAGGGTTTAGTGTACATGAAGGGAAAAGCCATCAAGAAAGTCCCCGAAGCCGAAATGCTCGATTTTCTGATGCAACAAATAGAAAGAATGTAAAAATGGCCGAACGTATTACCCCTAGGGATAAAGATTTCTCTCAATGGTATTTGGATATCATTCAACAAGCGAAACTCGCTGACAATTCGCCGGTCCGAGGCTGTCTCGTTTTGCGCCCCAAT
>CALCZU010000007.1 GCA_937903155.1 uncultured Bdellovibrionales bacterium | reverse complement strand
CATCCTCGATTGCCACAGGCGGCTTGCGCATTGGGATACGTTCGCGCGTTTTGTAAGAAAATATAGGAATAACCCGTCACCGGATCTTTCCAATCCAGGATTTTTTCTTTGACGATATCGGCTGTCGTCACGTTGGAGATTAAAAAACTAAGACAGACTGCACTGATACTGAATGATTTTAAGAGTTTCATTTTAATATCCCTTTCGGTGAAGACTTCATTAGAATTTAAAGTTTAAAAGTTCGATCATGCGAGAAGAACGGACGCCCATGATTTCTTGTTCGTAATACTTAATCCGATCCAGCGCATCTTTTTCGATAGCGCTGAGAGGCGTCAATATCGCGAATTGAGCATCGCTTAAGACTTTTAAAGAGTAATCATATTTGAACATGAACAAGAGAAGTTTTCGGACGTCACCGCCCGGAAAATTCAAGATTTCGTAAGCAAGTCCAGTTTCGTTGTCATTGTGTTCAAAATTTTCGTCGTATTTGAGTTCCGGAACCGTAATCAAAAGGCTGGCTTTGATCGTGGCAAATTCTGAAACGCCCGCGATGAGTGTCATCGCGGCACTAAACGACAATCGATCTGTTTTCCCCGCTTTTAAACGGTGAAGCAGAAACTGATTGGCTCTGACACTTTCGATGATTTTCAGAATCCGTTCTTCTTGCGCTTTGATGTCTGCAAATTCTCGCATCATCATTTTTTGGACGGCATCGATCATTCTTGCACGAGCCTCTTCCCCATGAGCTTTTGCAAAATTGAGAGCTACGTTACTTTCAGCGAGCATTCTTTCGAGCTGAAGACGAAACTCATCGTTTTTTGCACGAATCATATTCGCTTCGGCTTCAATTAACTTCGGATCGACCGGCGGATTCGGCGTGCCAGGAGCTGCCATTATCCCCCGAGGTATTAAAAAAAATAATGCAACGACAACCATCATTCCATATTTCATATCAAACCCTTTCTGTTTTCCATTTCCCAGCATCTATTTGAATGACGGGCACAACAAAGTAAAGTTAGGAAATTGTTAGGAAAATTGCGATTTTGTGCGTTGTAAGTTTTGCGCAAGAGTTCACAAATGGGATTTTTTGCATTAGGCTTATGCATTCTTGAAGGAGAATATTTATGGCAAAAAAAACCGCCGCGAAAAGCCCATCGAACTCTATTGTGGAGCAGTTAGATAGAATTTTAGAAGCAGAACTTTCTGGAGTGGTTCGCTACTTACATTACAGTTTTATGATTTTTGGACCGAATCGAATTCCCATCACGAAGTGGTTCCGTGATCAGGCAAACGAAGGAATGGGGCACGCTGTCTTAGTCGGAGAAAAAATTACGGCACTGGGCGGTCACCCTTCTGTGAAAGTGAAACCGGTTCCTGAAACGAAAAATCACAACGTGATTGAACTTTTGACAGAAAGCTTACAGTTCGAGCGCGAAACCATCGGACTTTACAAAGAGTTACTAAAATCTGTTTCAGATGACGTTGCACTCGATGAAATGATCCGAGGTCTTATCTTAGAAGAAACCTCGCATATCGAAGAAGTCGAAAAAATGTGCCGCGTTTTTAAGGGCTAAGTTTTAAAGCGCTTCAACAATTAATGCGGAGGCTTCGCCACCACCGATACAAAGTGTGGCGAGGCCGTAACGTTTTTTCTCATCTCTTAGAGTGTGAATCAGCGTAGTTAAAATGCGGGCTCCGCTAGCACCAATCGGATGTCCGAGCGCAACCGCACCCCCTCGAACATTCATTTTGGATTCGGGAATTCCGACTTCGCGAGATGCGGCGAGTGCCACATTCGAAAAAGCTTCGTTGATTTCGAAAAGATCAATTTCTT
This sequence comes from uncultured Bdellovibrionales bacterium, assembly GCA_937903155.1. Lineage (GTDB taxonomy): Bacteria > Bdellovibrionota > FAC87 > UBA2466 > UBA2466 > CALCZU01. The sequence continues at coordinate 17,943 of CALCZU010000007.1, read as the reverse complement.
CAGTTTTGAGATTTGCTTTTTGTAAGCATTTTTTAATGGCCTCGACGGGCGCGGTCGTAAACCACTCAGGGGCTTGGGCATGCGAGGCTTGTGCGACGATACGGGCAATGGGTTTTAGATTTTTTGATTTCGCAAAGTCATCAGCACAAATTACGAGAGCGCTCGCTCCATCGCTGAGAGAGCTCGCATTTGCTGCGGTGACTGTCCCGTCTTTTTGAAAAGCAGGCTTTAATTCGCCAAACTTATCGAGCTTCGCTTTAAAAGGTTCTTCATCGGTATCAAAAAGTTTTTTCTCTTTACCGGCGGTGACTTCAACGCCGACGATCTCATTTTTAAAATTGCCTTCTTTAACCGCTTTCAGAGCGCGCTCGTAACTTTGGATGGCATATCGGTCTTGCTCAGCACGTGGAAAATTCTTTTCTTTAGCGCAGAGCTCAGCGCAATCACCCATATGGATATTGTTGTACACATCCCAAAGGCCATCGTGAATCATGCTATCGATGAGTTTTGCATTTCCGAGGCGATAACCTTCGCGCATTTTCTCCATGAGATACGGCACTCGACTCATGTTTTCCATGCCGCCAGCAACCACCGCGTTGGCGTCACCTGTTTGAATCGCTTGTGCGGCGAGCATCACCGTTTTTAATCCGCTTCCGCAGACTCGATTGATCGTCGTGCACCGGACGCTGTGGGGAAGGTTTGCAAAAATGGCCGCCTGTCGAGCGGGCGCTTGTCCTAATCCTGCGGCGAGAACACAGCCCATGAGAACTTCGTCAATGTCTTCGCCTTTCAAACCACTTTTTGTCATGGCGCTTGCAATCGCAAAGGCACCGAGTTTGGGAGCTGGATGTTCTTTCAAAGATCCTAAAAAAGCTCCGATGGGGGTTCGACTGGCTGAGAGGATAACTGCGGTTTTTAGCATTTTTTCTCCAATTTCTGTCCCTCCTTTTTATTCTGGAATTCGACGACAGGCAAGAAAAGGAATAACACAGCGCGATAGTGACTCTTTTCATCAGGCAAAGTAAGACGATCCCATGAAACCCAAATTGATTGTTTACGATTTTGACGGCGTATTAACGGACAACCGCGTTTGGCTCAACGCCGACGGAATGGAGTGGGTGGCGTGCAATCGGTCAGACGGTTGGTGGATTGGCGAAATTCGAAAATTAGGGATTGAGCAAATGATATTGTCCACGGAAAAAAACCTGGTCGTCAGCGCACGTGGAAAAAAATTAGGCATCGAAGTCCGACAAGGCGTCGAAAACAAAGGGCAGGGACTTAAAGCAATTCTATCGGATAAAAATCTCACCAAAGACGAAGTTCTCTTTATCGGAAATGATATGAATGACTTTGATTGTTATCAAATTGCGGGAATGACGATGGCGCCAAACGATAGCCATCCGAAAATTCTTGAAACCGCTAAAAAAGTCATCCCCGAAAAAGGCGGCGGCGGAATCGTTCGCCATGTGTATGACTGGATCATCAGCCAGTAAGCAAAATAGGGAGAAAACAATGGTTCAACATTATATTAACGGCGAATGGGTCGAATCGAAATCAAAAGTGACGGTAGATATCATCAACCCCGCGACGGAGGAGAGAATCGATCAAACTCCGCTCGGCACTTCAGAAGAAGTCTCAATTGCGGTCGCCGCCGCGAAAGAAGCATTTAAGGCATGGAGAAAAACGCCAGCCCCCGATCGCATCCAGTATTTATTTAAAATCAAATCTCTCTTAGAAGAAAATTTCGACGAGCTTGTAAAACTCTGTACACTTGAACACGGAAAAACCCTTGCCGAATCCAAAGGCGATGTCCGTCGAGGCATTCAGATGGTCGAAACCGCGACCAGTATCCCCACGCTTCAAATGGGAAAATTTTTCGAAGACATCGCGGTAGGAATTGACTGCCATTCGGTCAGACGCCCGATGGGAGTTTTCGCAGCGGTCACTCCGTTCAATTTTCCCGCAATGGTTCCCTTTTGGTTTTGGCCGTTTGCCGTAGCGACCGGAAATACGTTTGTATTAAAGCCCAGCGAACGCGTCCCTTTGACTCAAGTCGCGATTTTTAAATTGATCGAGAAGTCGGGGCTCCCGAAAGGCGTCATAAATTTAGTTCATGGGGGGAAAGATGCCGTGACCGCGCTTTGCACGCATCCTGACGTGAATGGCATTTCATTTGTGGGCTCAACACCAGTCGCGAAGCATGTTTACTCGCTTTCAGCACAGAATGGAAAAAGAGTGCAAGCATTGGGTGGTGCAAAAAATTTCATGGTGGTTCTCCCCGACGCAACCTATGAATCGTCCGTAAAAACGTGTTTGGAATCGATTATTGGCTGCGCGGGACAACGCTGCCTCGCAGGAAGCGTCATCTTGTGTGTTGGCGAGGCCTTTCACGAGGTCGAGAAACGGGTGCTTCAGTATGCGAGCGATGTCGTTGTCGGAGACGGGAGTGATCCGAGATCTCAAATGGGCCCCTTGATTTCAAAGCAAGCAGTCGAAAGAGTCTCGGGCTTGATTCAATCGGCGGAAGACGAAGGCGCAAAAGTTCTTTTAGATGGAAGAAAAAATGTTCCACCAAAAGGCTATTTTCTGCGCCCCACGGTGGTCACCGAGGTGAATCGCGAGATGCGAATCGCGAAAGAAGAGGTTTTCGGCCCAGTAGTCTGCGTTGCAAGAGTGAAGTCACTTGAAGAAGCGATTGAGTGGATCAATTCAAGTTCTTTCGCAAACACGGCTTCCTTATTCACGAACAATGGTGCTGCAGCCCGCGAGTTTTGCTACCAAGTCGACCCGTCGATGATAGGTCTTAATATCGGAGTTCCGGCTCCCATGTCTTTCTTCTCATTCGGTGGAAGCAAAGATTCTTTCTTCGGAGACGTCAAAGCCCACGGTTCGAGCAGTGTTGAATTTTATACGGATATCAAGACGACGATTCAACGTTGGAATAAAGACTCAAATATTTGGTAGCGGCCTCGGTCGGTCATAAAAATTAAAAATTGTGGGATCCTCTTTCGTTAGAGAGGTTTCTTCGTGAGATTGTCGACATGGCGCTGCGGATGAGAGCGTTGCTATCTACTATTCCAGGACCGCCGCAGCTTAATCCCACAATTTCTAATTTTTATGCCCTCAGTTCTAGTAGCGGCGAAACCGAAACCACCCCGTCGTTGCGAGGAGAGAAGCGACGAAGCAATCTCGATGTACGGAGGAAGATTCACGATTCATTTGTGAATTTTGGAAGAGAGAAGAATTCTACCTTCTCTCGTTTAATTTATTCATCAAAGAATTCGCTGTGCGAAATCGACAGAAAGACATTGCCCCGATGATCGTGAGAGGCCACAAATAGCCAGCTATTAACTTATCGGTGAGGAACCAATAGAAGTCAGAAGTTCACTTGCGGATTTCTCTTTGTCGTCTCATCAGACTCACTCTAGAAGCTAAGAATGAGTATGAAGCAGTTAAAACTTTTGGAAGAATTTAATCAAAGAGAAACCACAGAACATGGTGGGGATTTAAGTAAAGGGAAGAGAAAAACCGCTCGTCCGATTGCTGTGAAGAGAGCGATGCATGTTGTGTTTCGCTCAGACAACGCGAAAGGAAGCACATCCTTTACGAGAAAGAATCAACCCATTCGCTCTGTTCTTCAGAAAGAGTCGAAAAGATTCTACGTAAAGCTCTACAAGGTCGCTATCTGCGGCAACCACATCCATATGTGTGTCAAAGCAAAGACCAAAGAAGGCTTTAAGAACTTTCTCCGAGCCACCTCCGGCCAAATCGCAAAGCTCAGCAAGATAAAACTTTGGTCCACCATCCCGTACACCCGCATCATCGAATGGGGAAAAGCATTTAAAGAAGTCATCCAGTATGTTCACAAGAATGAATTGGAAACTCGTGGCCTTATCCCCTACACGCCACGAAAACGGAAAAGACCGCAAGTGAACTTCTGACTTCTACCGTTTCCTAACCGATAATTTAAGAGCTGATGTCCTGTAGCCTCAACAGCATTCTCTCACGCTACAGCGAGATTGCTTCGTCGCTTCGCTCCTCGCAACGACGGGTTTTTACGACAATCCCTTCGGAGCAGAAAAATTTGAAATTGTTCCGTCTTAGCCTACGGCTAAGCCGCGACTAGGCGTGCAGATAAATTAACGACAACGAACGACCCTCGCCGCGGCGGAGCTCGAAGAGCGGAGACGGGACAATTTTAAATTTTTATGACCGAGCTTTATTACTGATGCATTTCCATCGTCACGACTTTTGGAGGTCTTGTCGGTGGGAGATCCACGCGATTGTGGCTGGAATAAATATGATCGCTGACGACTCTGAGAAGTCTTTGCTTCAAAGAGTATTCGGCTTGTCCCACGGGACGGTAATTGGTGATGACGTCTCGGCACTCGGAAAGCTTGATGTACAGCTCTCGGTCCGAAACAGGAAGCAATGGTAACTCTGCTTCGATGTCGGCGATTTCTAAGTAATCTTTTCTTAGAATTCGGCCGGCTTTCATATTGCCTTTTTCGTCGAGGAGACGAATTAAAAACTGGGTATTGCCCGTGGCATCGTCTAAATAAGTGAAAACCAATCGGCCGTCTTCATCGAACCAAAATTCGGATTCGTTTAAGCCGTGGAAATGGCGGATGCCGTTGTCGTTCCAGTCTTCGGTGATCGACTCTCCGATTTTTCGGCAGGAAAGAAACGATTTCAGCATCGCTTGCCCGCTGTGGGGAAGTTTATCGAACGTAAATCGCAATCGCTCCTCTTTGCTCGATCTTAAAACGACCGACGCCGAGAATTTTTCGCGGTCTAATACAAAATCTAATGTGATTCTTTGCTCGAGCTCCAATTTGGGAAAATGCGGAGCCTCTACAATTACTCGTAAGAAAGAAAGATCTAAAATCTTCCCCTCAATATCCCCGAATTTGACCAAACAATGACGTAATGCGACAGGATTAACGATATTTTTTTCTTCCATTGCCGTGAAGTTTAGGAAGAGACTCCCCTTCTTTCAAGAAAAAACTCTTCTATTAATTGCCACCCGCGTCACACAAAAAATCCCATGCCTTTCGTGATTTACCAATGCGTCGGTATCAGCTATCTTTTTCAGCCTATGCAAGATGAAATTGTGATCCTAGCGGCGAAGAGAACTCCCTTTGGTAGTTTTGGAGGTTCTCTTAAGAATTTTACAGCAAATGACCTCGCAGTTGAGGCTTCCAAAGCTTGTCTTTCGCAAGCGAAGGTCGATCCGAAAGACGTCGACCATGTGACTTACGGAAATGTTTTGCAGACTTCGAAAGATGCGATTTATCTCGCTCGTCATGTCGCTCTTCGTTCCGGTCTTAAAGAAGATACCGCCGCTGTGACGATCAATCGGTTATGTGGTTCGAGTTTCGAAACCATTCTCGATGCAAGACGCAGAATTCTTTTGGGCGAGGCGACTACCGTTCTCTCAGGTGGGAGCGAAAGCATGAGCCAAAGTCCCTTTGTCAGCCGCAATGCTCGATGGGGGCAAAAACTCGGGCACATTGAACTTGAAGACAGCCTCATGACGGGGCTCACCGATCAGTATGTAAATTTGCCGATGGCAATTACGGCTGAAAATCTTGCCGAAAAATATTCTATCTCTCGCAAAGAATGCGACGAGTACGCACTTTCATCGCATCAAAGAGCGACGAAGGCGTACGACGAAGGAAGCTTTGCAAACGAAATCGCGCCTTTCGAGTACGAAGTCAGAGGTAAAAAAGAATCGCTCAAAACAGATGAGCACCTTCGACGCGAAGCCACCATCGAAAGTCTAACAAAGTTGAAACCGGTCTTTAAAAAAGACGGCGTTGTCACCGCCGGAAACGCGAGCGGAATGGTCGACGGAGCGTGCTCGATCCTCGTCACTTCCAAAAAGAATGCATCCAACAAAGGATATACCGCTCTGGCTACTCTTGTAGACGGTTATGTCATCGGTTGCGATCCCAAGATCATGGGACTTGGACCAGTGCCCGCGATTCAAAAGCTCTTGCACAAAAATAATTTAAAAATGGACGACATTCACCTCTTTGAAGTGAACGAAGCCTTTGCGCCTCAATGTCTTGCGGTTCAGAAAGAATTGAAAATTCCGTCGGATAAATTCAATCTCGATGGAGGCGCTATCTCTTTAGGTCATCCTCTCGCGGCGAGCGGAGCTCGAATCATGGCCCACTTAGTTTATCGTTTGCAAAAACGCGGTGGAGGACTTGCCATTGGTTCTGCATGCATCGGCGGCGGTCAAGGGATTGCGGTTTTAATTAAAATTTAATGCACTTCCGATTTTTCATTTTTCTTTTTTTCTTCGCGGTGGCAGCACTTGCCGAAAGTGCTCCGCCCAGCGACGTTTCGTTTTCGGCGCTGAATTACAGTCGCGATGCCAAAGCGGAGACGATGAAACTCTCAGGCAAGGCATGGCTCAAGCGTGGCACCATGCTGCTCGAAGCCGATGAAATCGAAGTCGATTACAAAACCAATGAAGCGACCGGCACCGGAAACGTGCATTTTAAACAAGGCAAAATGGATATGTTTTGCGACAAAGGGGTTTATTCCCTCTCGGGTGAAAAAGCGACGTTGAATAATGCGACGGTTTTAAGCGAGAAAATTGTTTTCACCGGGAAAGTGATTCGTCGTCTCACCCGCGATGCTTTTGAGATGGAAGAAGGTTTGTACACCAACTGCAATACCAAGCCCGTTCTCGATCGCTCGGTTCGCCAATGTTATTTTGATTGGAAAGTTTATGGCCGATTTTTTGATGTCGTGATTGATGGATACCTCAATGTCTACGATGCGATCTTATATGCGAAGGATCTGCCCGTCGCTTATCTACCTTACTACCGAGCACCTGTGAAAACTCAGCGACAGAGTGGTTTTCTTTACCCGACTCTGATCCCCGTCGACGAGTTGCATGGCTCGGGCGTCACCGTTCCGTATTTTTGGGCGATCAATGACTGGCAAGATCTGACCTTTAGTCCGAGCCAATATTCGAAGGCCGGATTTCACGGAGCGGCCTCTTACCGATACGCGTACTCCGCCGATAAAACGGGAGGTCTTGATTTATTTTTCATCGACAAAGGTTTTTCGGACGACCGAAGTAATCCTCAAAAGGTGATGACCAATGGCGGATTCCCGGGCGGATGGGCCATGAGCCTCGGAAATGTTTACAGTTTAGGAGGAGAAGCCCGAACCAATCAAAATCTATCCTTCGTCAGCGATCCTTTTTATACGACAATGTACGGAAATGATTTAGGGACGGCACCTAACTTAGCTTATTTAAAATCCCAGATTTCTGTCACGGTTCCCGACGACAATTGGCTCTACACGGGGGTTGCTCGCTACGATCAGAGTCTCATTATGACGAAAGAAAAAGGGGTCGACAATGGACCCGTTGGGCAGCTTCCGTCTCTCGGAATCTTTAAAAAGACGGCGCCTTTCTTAAATTATCTCTCGTACGACTTTGACATGCGTTTTAATAACTTTTACCGGCTAGGCCGCGGGATTGATAAGGTTCCAGATCCTGCGATTGGTCGGGATCTGCTTCCTGATTTCGATGCTAATGATTACATTCGCGAAGGCAGAAGACTCCAGCTCGAGCCACGACTGACACTGAATCTCCCGCTTCCAAAAGGATTTGAATTGCTTCCAGAAGTCCGTGCCGGAACTTTGCTTTACCACTTTGATTACGGCGAATCGAACTTTGTGACGAGAAACTACGTCGACTTACAAGTTCCCTTCTCTCTTTACATGACGAAACATTTTGCAACCGATATTTCCAACTTCGAAGTCATTCGGCATGTTCTTCAGCCCAAAATTACCTACGTAAAAGCCCTCTATCGAAGCGCAGAACCCACGCACCAATTTTTCTACGATAACCGGACAGCGGAAGTCACCGACAACACCACACGATTAAGGCAAGGCCTTTCAAATCCAAGGTTTGATATCTTAGATCAAGTTTTGGATTATCATTACGGACGCGTTGAGCTTTTAAATACTTTTTACCGACGAATCGCGACCGGTTATGAGAAATTTCTTCTCTTTTCTCTCGCGCAGCAAGTAAATATCAAGGTTCTAAACACGACGGGCCTGATTACTAATAACAATAGCGGTACTGATCCGCTCGGTCCCATCGAAGCTCGTCTTGAAATCAATTACGGGTCTTTTTCTTTTCAAGCGCAAGCCAACTACCGCGTGAAGCAGTCGTATTACGAAATCACGTCGGGATTAAACTATTCAGGTCCTATCGGAACCGCACAAGTCACTTACAATAAAAGGCACAATGCCGATCCCAATGCAGAGACCGAAAACATTGAACTCAGCGCCTCGAAAACATTACCGACATTTTTTGACGTAGCGACGGCCTTTAACTGGTACCCCTACAAAGGTTACGTCCGCAGTTACTCGGCGGGGCTTTCATTTGCGGCCAAACCTTATTCGTGTTGGAAATTAGACGTGGTTTATCAATTAGTGCGTTCGGACCGCGACACGCTTTTTCAAAATTCAGTTGCTTTAAGATTCGGTCTTAATTTCGGAGGTAATATTGTCTTCGGGCTCTAATCTATACCTAGTTGGGACCGCGTTAGATGAAGAGGCATTGCTGTCGCCTTCTGCTGTGAACGTGCTCGAGCAATGCACTTTAATCATTGCAGAACAAAAACGCGTTTTTGAAAAACAAGCAAAACGCTCGAAACTTTTGCTGACTGAAAAAACAGTGCTTTATTTAGACAATGAAAAGAATTTTACCGAGATTGAAAGCCTCCTTAAAAAGGCTGTGAATACTTCGGTCGCCCTACTCTCTGATACCGGAATGCCCGTGCTTTTCGATCCCGGCAAAGAGGTTTTAGACCTTTGTCGAAAACTGAAATTTCAAATCCGCACTTGCCCGTCGGCAACCTCGTGGGCGACGGCCGCAAGCGTCTCCGGATTTCAGCCGCCATTTTTTATCGAAGGGTTTCTTCCGCAAGAAAAAGAAGCCCGCAAAAGGCGACTAGACGCGCTCTTACAGCTTCCGGGTCACAAAGTCTTACTCGAAACTCCGTATCGCTACACGGCGCTTGTAAACGAAATTCTCGCCGTGTCGTCGACTCAACCCGTCTTTCTCGCATGGGAGATTGCCACGCCTTCTGAAAAATATTTTTGGGGTTCAATTTCAGAACTCGTTTCATTCAGTGAAAAAAACCAGATGAAAAAAGGCGAATTCATCCTCATTTTGAAAAAATAAAGCCGCTTTCTTTTCTTTCAGATACAATGAGAGAAAGATGTCTTCCCCTAACAAAAACATTGGCCTTGTGCTTCCTGCAGGTGGAGCTCGAGCGGCCTACCAGGTGGGAGTTCTCCGTTACTGCGCTACGGCATTTCCCGAGTTCCGTCCGCGTGTTTTTACAGGGATCTCGGCTGGAAGTATTAATTCGTGTTTCTTAGCCCAAGGCGATCCTTTTCCAACGGCAACGAAGGAACTTTATCAACTTTGGATGAAGTTGGAGTTCGATCAAGTTTTAAGAACGAATTTTCAAACAATATTCTCGATGACCTCCCGCTGGGCGTACGACATGTTTCTGTCGAAAATAACGCGAAAACTTCTTCTGAAATCACTTTTGGATGCAAGTCCCTTAGGACACACCCTTCTCTCTCATATCCATTTTTGGAAAATTGCAAAAGCTTTGCGACATGGCTTAATCGATGGACTCGCGGTCAGTTGCACGAATTATCACAATGGATCGACAACGATCTTCTATGACTCAAAAGATCCGATTGAACCTTGGGTACGCGAACAACGCCACGCGATTCGAACCTCGATTCGAATGAGACACATCATGGCTAGCTGTTCGATTCCGATTCTATTTGAACCCATTCGAATCGGCGATTATCTCTACGGCGATGGCTCACTCCGATTTAATTTTCCATTTGGCCCGGCGATTCATTTGGGTGCGACCCATCTTTTTGCGGTAGGAATTCGCTGTCCCCGGCCCGTGAATGTCTTAGGCATTAAGCCGGATCACGTCAGTTTGGGATTTGTCGCGGGCGCCGTTCTAAACTCGATTTTTATGGACAGTATTGAATCGGATTACGAAAACGTCCAAAGAACGAATCACGCGGCGATGGGTAGCGGACTTCGCAATACTCCCGCAATCCTCCTCCGTCCGAGTCAAGATTTAGGATCGATCGCGAAAGATTATCTCGATGAAGTTCCATTCCACTTCAGACAGATTTTAAAAAGTTTTGCCGATCCTGCAGAACTCGGCGATCTCTTAAGCTATCTGATGTTTTCCCCAAAGTACGTCAAAGTTCTTCTCGAACTCGGGATGAAAGACGCCCACAACCAACACGACGATATTCAGAAGTGGCTCAATTCATAAACCCTTCCTTTTTTTTAGAAGTTCAAAGCAGCAGCACTCTTACTGTCGTATAATATTTATTCTGTGTAAAACCTAAAGACTCATTCCCAAATCCAGATTAAATACAAACTCATTTCCAAGAGCCCCGACTTCTAACCGAGCTTGCCGCTTGCGATACGATGTCAAAAACACCTCGAGAAGTCCCCCGCCCCCGACTTTCGCTTTTGCAAAATCGAGCGCTGGTAAAACACTGGTCGCGTAAGCTCCTAGAACAAAAGGTCCATACACGGCCCGTTTCGCTTCAAGACTCGCCCCAGACAAGTGAGTGTCGCGATAGCGTTGTTTGCGAACCCCTGAGAGCTCCAATGCTTCGACAGACACCAAACCGTCGAAAGGAGTGTTCCCGGACGTGAGTTGCGACGCCACTTTGGCCTTTAGAAGAACTCCTGAGACATTCGTGTGGATTTCGCCATCCGCGTTCCATTTTTGAAAAGTATATGACGATAAAAATTTTTCAGTAGGGAAACTCGCTTTGAAACGAAGCCTCATCCCTTCCCTCGAATAGTCTTCGGAGAGTAAAGTGTCATAGCTTAGACCGAAGTATCCGCCGCTAAAAAAGATATTTTCGCCATACAATTCACTTAAATTCGCGTGAGGTCCGCCTTCAAGCGACGTCAGATGCCTTTGATAAATTTCCCACCCTAGAGAAAACGTCAAAGAATCTAAAAGGGGGTGACTGAGTTCGAAATGTGAAGAGAGAGCTTGTCGTTTGTATTGACTTCTCTCGGAAGACGTCGTGTCGATTCCGACTCCATAAAATTCAGCGAGCATTTGATCGATTGATGTCCCAAAACGTAAGGTGTAAGGGGCAATCAGAGCGCCATCCTCGTAGTGGATTTTGCCTCCGAAACTTTTCTGAGTCGTGGCAAAGACTGAAATGCGAGCGTTTCTTTCGTGATCCCAAAGCTTGTCATCCCAGACTGCGTAAGCAACGCCAAGTCCATCAATGGAGTTTGCGAATAGCCCAAGGCGATTGCCGAAGTGAGACCCTTCTAAATAGCGTCGACTCGCGCGCGTTCCCTTGGAAAAGGTCAGAAGCGTTCGAATATTTTTTTCTTTTAATGCGAGCGCCAGATTTTCTTCGTAGCCATTTTTGCTGCCGTTGAGAGAATAGGCTTCGGTAATCCAAAACGTCGATTGAGAAAGATCGGGCCGCATCCGCAAAAGAATTTGAAATGCGAGAATACTTTTTCCGAGTCTCGGCTCGAGAGGTTCGGCGAGATTTAAAAGGAGACGCCCTTCTACGTAATACATTTCTGCCCGATCGCTCGACGACTTTTGAGCTTTCTCAAACGTTTGAATCGCAGTCTGGAAGTATTTCAATTTCTCAAAACCCGTCGCTTCGTGCGCGCGGCGAGAATAAACGAGGGTACACGCAAGGCTCAACGAATCGTCCACCTGCATTCGGGCAAGGTCACAGGGTCTTGTGGCTTTTTCTAAAAACTCGAGTTCCAGGTGGGGTTTTTGATCAAAGCGGGCGCGCTCGGATTTAAAGTAGAGGGACAAAATCCATTCTTTTTTTTCGTCTACGGTTTGCGCCGGAGAAACTAAGTATTTTTCGACCAGCTTATCGATAGCCATCGAATCAAGCCGATCGTAAACCGGATCGATGACGGAAGACTGAAACGCAAAGAGTTCACCTGATAAAATCAAGGTGAGAAAAATGAGAAACCGCATTCCGACAGCTTAGTCGTTGCTATCGTCGTCGTCATCTTCGGAATCGCCAATGGCGCTCGGAAGCACTGTCGACTTGCCGTTAATCCCGTCTCTTAAGATGCGGCTGGGAGTGAAGGTCAAAACTTTACGAGCAGAAATTTCCATGGCCTGCCCTGTTTGAGGGTTACGGCCCATTCGAGCTTTTTTCGCCCGAACTCTAAACTTTCCAAATCCTGAGATTTTAATGACGGCTCCTTTGCAGAGCTCCTCTTTAATATTCTCAAATACCATTTCGACGAGATCGGCGGCTTCTTTCTTAGAAAATCCAACCTTCTCGTAAACGGAATCGATGAGTTCGGCTTTTGTCAGGGTCATTTTTAAGCTCTCCTTGAGGAACAAACTGATGTGTCTTTATTATTATAGTAATATTTTCAACGATCTACAATTCCGACTTTAAAACTTTTTCAGGACAACGCGTTATGAAGCGAACCCGAGCGCTGTGGGCGCGTCCCTTACGGCTTTTCGCCGAAAAATTTTTTTCGAAGATTCACTCGGCGTTTTAATTTCACTTTTATCGACGAATCGCTAATGAAACCTTGTCAATCAAACGCTCCCTTTCAAGTAGCGTGGCACCTGCTTATTGGTGGCCAGACTCCTTAATCTGCCGCTCCTGATCTCTACCAACGGATTCAAATAATTTTGATAGGTTGGGCTTTCGATTGCGCTTGGGATTCGGGCATTCTTTGGTGGCGGTACAGAACTCATCACTGCCTATCAAACGTTCCATCTTTTGTTGGACATAGGCACCTAGCGTGGCTTGATTGAACATGTTCTCTATAGATAGCAATCGTTGAGCAGCGTTTAACCCAGCTATTTCAAGCTTATCGAAGGCTAAACTGATTCCATAGAACTCTCCACTTTGGGGAACGGATGCAGCGAGCGCGGTCCGTGCTTTTTTCTCATCGCCCGCCTCTGCAAACTGCGCCTTTATTTGGGCCACATACCTTCCTGATTCCCAGGCTGTTTGAAGTTTAGTTAAGTTGTCCTGCCAGCTCTCCAACTCCTCGCTCGTAAGTTTTATGGAATTCATGAGTCTTGCGCGTATTCCTGGTTGATCGTTGCCAGTCTTCTCAAGATCTTCTTGAAGAAGATCCATTTTTTTGCGGGTGCCTTTCATAGATTCCTTAATAGTGGCAAGCTCTTTTTCAAACTTCGCTTGTGCCCCTTTGACTAAGCTCGCTTCGTCAGTAGCATTGAGAGCTTGTTTGATTTTTTGAACTTCTGCTTCTCCCCATTCTTTGGTAAGCACGGTTCTTTCGGCGCGGACAAAAGACGAGTTTACTAAAATGACTAAAGCGAGCAATTTCAAAACACGCATAGTTTCCCCCGTATTAAAACCCAATTTAGTTCGATGGTTTAAATTTAAACTTGAACATTAAAAGAGAATTGTAGTGGCATATTGCTTGAAGTGCAAAAACACTGAGGTGAAGGTGTCACGGTAAGAAGTTATGGATGACTGGCCCTTGTAAACGAGGAGATGAAGGTGTCACTGGTCTTCCCCCGAAAAAATGGACACGTTAGGCGGCTATTATTTTTTCGGGGGAAGATCATTGACACCTTTTCATTTTTGAACAAGTTAAAACTCCTTTTTCTGTCAGACTCCGATAAGGGAAATCGTCTTACAATTTCATCAACGTTGACACCGTCAAATCTTCCCCCTAAACAAATTTAATGGGGAGAAATCACAAATGAAAATCAAGCAACTTTTAGTTTTAGGAATGAGCTTTACTCTATACACGGCTCAGGCTTTGCCGATTAAACACCTAGTATGTAAGGGAGAAAGTACCACAAACCCTACAGGCCCTACCATTGTTAGACTGGACCGAATTGAAAATGGACCCAGCTATAAAGCCGAAGTGAGTCAAGAGAACTGGGGAACTTATAGAGTAATAGCCTCTTACATTGTCGTTCGAACTGAAAAAGAAGAGGGTGATTTGTATAAAACGGTGGAAAATAACGACTTTGTCCTCAATCTAGGACGCAGGCCTGCACTTATGGCGGCCACAATCCGCCGCACTTTTCATACTGGCATGGCATTCGCGCAAGTGTCTTGCGAATAGACTCAAAATTTCAATTTGCAACAGGACAGAGGTACCAAGCGACTTCTAGGCCGAAAAAGTAGGTAGTGCAATTTACACCTCCTACCTATTCGGCCGAATAGTAGATTGGTACCAAGGGGAATTCTTTCTTTCTTACCCTATTACACCTTTTCTCATCGGGGTGCATCGTGACATCATGAGCCCAAGCTCTTATCTCTTCGGTATGAAAAGCACAGTTTGCAAATCGAACAATTGGTTTATTATTCTGCTCTTATTGGGTGGCGTGACTCCAGCTCTAACAGTTAGTAAGGCCCTACTTTCTCGATGTGGAAATGATGTTGATTGCATAATTCGGAGACACACTGAGGCTATTGGTGGTCGTGATACTCTCTTGGCTCTTAAGACAATCTCACGCGTGGGCACTATCGAGTTCTTCAAGAATAGTACGCAAACAGGTCCTGAGGGAAAATTTCTGTATCACACAGATATTATTTATCCGCACAACCTCCGCGAGGAGCTTAAAAACACCAATATTTTAATTGATCGAGGAACAAATGGTGAAAAATATTGGGAGTGGACCGGATCGAAATATGAAGCCATAGTAGCCCCAGAAAAACAAAAGTCGATGAACGAGACGGCAGAGAGAGCCAATCGTGACCTGCTTTGGATACGCGATGAGATTAGTAACTTGAGAGTAACCGAACGATCCCCTGCATGGGCCGCCGACAGCACTTGTCTGGAGGGGATAAAAGAACATGCCCCCATTTTTGTTTGCTTTGACAAAGAATCGGGTCTTCTTTCGGCAAAGGGCAACGATGAGGAGTACCGAGTTTTCTCACATTGGACGCGCGCAAAAGCTATTCTATTACCATTTCGATTGTCTCACTTTCGAAAAGCTAAATTAGCGTATGAAATCGTTTTATCCCTTGCCCAAGTTGACGAGGTCATTGATCCCCTGCGTTTTCTACCTCCACACCCCTTTTGATCTGCAATTGTTTAGGACACGCCACGCTCATGAACCGAGACTTATTTGAAAAAGGGAAACAGCGCTGGCTTCCCACTGATCCCTCCAGCCCGCAAGCGTGGGAGCGAGCGCAGGAAAGTTACCTGACCGCTGCTCGGGCCGCTTACGAGACACGAGCAAAAGAGTTGCTCGACGAGTTGAAAACCTTAGAAATCAAATATTCACATAAGAATCTTTCCAGGCAAGAAAGAAAACGGGCGGTGGATTGCATTGCCGACTACTATCAAGTGATGGTCAACGCGCAGCTGTTTGATGGAGTAAACAATTCTATTGCCATGGCTCAAGTCAACTTCATGCTCCACCGCTTCGGCTACGAGCCCATTGAACACCGACGGCTCGATTATTTGGCGTACATTTCACCGACGCCGGTGATGCGACGTGTGTTTCACAAAGTAATCGACGAGCGTGGCTATCCTCTTAGTCACTTTCCTCGCTTCTTTTTCTAAAGCTCAAGTAACGAGGTGCAAGGCTCCTAAAAAAAGAGCGTTGGACTGAATTACTCCCCTTTCAGCTTCTTGAGAGCCTCTTCTCTTCGCTTTTTCGCTGTTTGAGCATCTTCTTCGTTCGGAGAATGAGCGGCAGGAACTTCTTCTTTTTTGGCGTGAGGAAAGGTTTCTCTTTCAAGAGATTTTTTCATTTCACTTTGGTCAACGAGAGCGCCCGTTGTTTTGGCATCCGGTAAAGCATCATAGACTTTTGAGGAAACGCTTTTCAGTTGAACGAGAAGATCGGGCCCGACGGTGATGTATTTTGGTTTTCCCCCTTCGGTGACCACTTCGTATGCATTGAGTAAATGACCGCCCTCTTCCACGACCACAAAGAGTTTTCCAAAACGTCTCATCGTCCGTAATTTTCCGGTGTTCATTTTCGGGATGCGATTGGAGACCTTCCACAGAAGGGCTTCGCCTCCGGCGACAGCACCTTCTTTAATCAGTTCGGGATCCAAATTTAAGTGGTAGTTCTTGTCTTCGACCGTCGGCGTTTTGGGTAAATAATTTTTTTCGGCAAAAAAACCTTCGATGGGTTCTCTTTTTTCTAACTCTTCGTTTCGTAAGCTATCCTTCAGCGAGGGCCGCCGGAATTGAGGGATACCTCCTTCCATGTGGATAAGCGTATCGAGCGGTGCGTCCTTGGGATTGAAATAACTGACGACTTTTCCCCAAGAGTTTGTGACCTTCATGCTTCTGAAGAAAAATCCGTCCTTATCCTTATCAACGTAGATCTGAATTTTATAATCTTTCGGTGTGAGTTTATCGGAATGACCAAAGATGGTGTAGGTCGTCGATTTGTCTCCAAGAGTTCTCGAATAATAAAGCGTGCTCTCAAGCTTAATCGATCCCCATAATCCTGCGGCCACTCGAATTTTGTAGTTCGGATTTAATCCCAGAGGTCGATTTTGCTCGACTACGCCTTCAACTCCATTGATAGAATAATGCTGGTCTCTGTGTTCCCAATGGGCGAGAACATTGTCATAACCGTGCAAGGTCAGTTGCGCCATGTGAATGATGGCTCTTCTTTCATCCGTGTCATGGAATTTAGTTCGAACTTCTTTGTTATCAACGTTCGTTTTCCAAACAGGGTTGAGCCCATCTTGTGCAATGTAAACGTACCCATCTTTTTCGACAGGAAGTAGGTCTTTTGGATCGGTTGCTTTTGCTGCCGGAGCGGTGGTCAGCGCAAGCAGTCCGAAAAATTTTAAGAGATTTAGCTTCATCATTTTGTTACGCACGGTTACCTCATCGAGGCTGTCATTAACGGTGCAAGTTCGCCGCCAGTGGATTGATGTTTGCTAGGCATTGTAGACTGCGGGTGGACAGAAGTTTTGTGTCTAGAGTTTCGGGACGGTGACGGAAATGGGTACGTGTTTGGATTGCCCGCTTTGCACGTGCAAAGTAGGGGCGTTCTATGATTTCTTTTTAAGGGAAAGTACCGGCAGTGTGTTGCTTCTTCTTGTTGAGAGTACTTCTCCCCGTCATTGCGAGGAGGCGAAGCCGACGCGGCAACCTTTGTACAGCGCAAAAGGTGGTTGGCGAGTCGTGAAATTTATTTCGAAAATGGCTTGAATGATTCCGCGTTTTTTCTCATTCTATCGTCGATAAAACGATTGACTGAGGGTGTGATTTTGATACGGTTATCGACGATAAAGGAGTACAAAAATGAACCTCGTCCTCCACCACAAAGCTCTCTTCTGTGTAAAAAATTGCAGAACCTCCGAAAAAGAAATGATTCTAGTCCTCGAAGAAATCGATAAAGATAAAACCTACCTCGCTTTTGGTAAGCCAAGCCTGTGGAGATATTGCGTGGAGACTCTAGGACTCACAGAATCCGAAACCTATCGCTTCATCCAAGTCACTCGCACATCCGCTAAAATCCCAGAACTCAAAGCAGCTATTCTCGCAGGAGAACTCTCCGTAGGAAAAGCCTCGCGAATTACTTCGGTCATTACTCCAGAGAATCAAGATACCTGGATACCGAAAGCTTTAACCTCCACACACCGAGAAATCGAAAGAGAAATTAGACAGGAAAACCCAAAGCCCATCCCCAAAGAAAGAATCAAGGTCCTCACTCCCACAAGAAGCGAACTGAGGATCTCTATCTCCATCGAATTGGAACAAAAACTAAAAAGAGCCTTTGAGATCTCTCATCACACAAGCATGGAAGAGATGCTGAACTCCATGACCGACTTCTACTTAAAACGCAAAGACAAGCTCGAAAAAGCGGAAAGAATCCAAAAGAAAAAAGACAAAAAAGAATCTACCCTGCACCC
>CALCZU010000006.1 GCA_937903155.1 uncultured Bdellovibrionales bacterium | reverse complement strand
AATCGCGGAATAGTACCACTCATGATAATAATCATAAAGTTCAGGAATGAGTGTTTTCACTTTAAAGAGCTCGCGAAGATACATGAGCTTTGCTTCGAAAACTTGTTTCTTGGATCCGCCATCACATTGATTGTACTCAACCATATAGCGGAAATATTCCCCTTCATGGTTATCGAGTCGCAAACCTTTCGCGAATTTGCCGATCGCGTCCTGGCTTAAATTCCGTTTTCCATCCATCACAAGCTTTAAGTAGTTCGGAGAACCGAAACCAGCTTGTTTAGAAAAGTAGCGGAAAGAAAACAATGGATCTGCATCTTTCAACTGACGGTATCTATCTTTTAGAAAATCACGGTAGTCCGTGAAATTATAAATATTGGATAGGATATTCAAAGTAACCCCCTTATGAATTAAATTCCTCTATGCAGATTAGAGATTGCAAAGGGTCTGCCAGAGAAGCCAGAGTGAATGCACCGACAAAACCACGTGATTCAAGGCACTTAACTTTAAACAGAAAGTGTATACAAAGCTGTCACCCGTCGAAGACCAATTGTGATCAGTGTTTTAAAAAAATTAAGTGCTTGAATTGATATCGATTAATGCGTCTGAAGTTTTGACAGTCGCTTTGTAGTATTTGTTAGCATTTTGCCACCCACGCTTAGGACTCTTTACCCGACTCTCGAAATATTGTATTTCATCACCCACACGTGTCTTCCTTAAATGAAATTTTAGAGCGCATTGGCGGAGAGAAACGCATCGAGCTTGGACTAGAACGTTTCCAGGCTGCTTTGGACGAACTCGGCAATCCCGAAAAGGCCGTCCATACCCTTGTGATTGGAGGCACGAATGGCAAGGGCAGTACGACCCTTTATGTCTCTTCCGCGCTTCTAGAAGCAGGTTACCGAGTTGGAACCTATCTCTCCCCCCACCTGCAATGCCCCACAGAGCGTTTTTTAGTCAATTTAAAGCCAATCGCTTATACCGAACTTGAATCACTGGCTCAGAGCCTCGAGCCTATCGCGACTCAATATCAACTGACTTACTTCGAGTTTTTAACCCTTCTTTACTATGTTTGGGCCAAAGACCAGAAGCTTGATTTTTCAATTACAGAGGTCGGTTTAGGCGGAAGATTAGATGCAACCAATGTCGGAAATCCCCTCGCGTGCGCGATTACAAATATTTCGCTCGATCATGAAAACTATTTAGGCAACACGCACCAATCGATTCTCACCGAAAAACTAGGCATCTTAAGACCCGAGGGGCTCCTTTTTTCAGCGATTAAAGATAAGACTCTTCAGACCCAAGTAATTGATGCCTGCAATGCGGTCGATACAATCTATTACTTCACTGATGAGTTAAAGACGGAAAAGCTAACACAGGCGTTTGCGGGACAGACTTTCGAGGTTAACGGTTACCCGTTTGAAATTCAGAATCCGTCGCCAAGTGCAATCGAAAACATGCAACTCGCATTTCTGATTTTGCGGATCGTGTTTCCCAAAATTCCGATGTCGACGCTTCAAGCAGCATTCAAGAATGTCAAGAACCCGGCACGCATGGAGCTCGTACAAGCAGAACCTAAAGTTTACCTCTCAGGCGATCACAATCTTGAAGGCATTCATTCCCTGATTGAAACGTTAAAGACGCTAGAGATTAAACCCAGAATCGTGTGTGCCTTCTCTCCAGACAAGCCCTTTGAAGCGATGTTCAAACAACTGGAGTCAGTGTCCTCTCAAATCACACTCACCTCCGTCACAAGACTCAAAGACTCTCTGCCCTCAAACTACTTTAAAATGGGAAATTACATTGAAAGCCCCATCGAAGCCGTTCAAAAAGCGATTTCAACGCTTTCCTCGTCCGATACTTTGATTATCACAGGCTCTCTTTACCTTGCTGGAGAAGTCCGCTCGCTTTGGAAAAAAGAGGCCGACTTCCAATGTTAGAAATTTACATCGATGCCGACGCCTGCCCTGTCAAAGAGGACGCGCTCCGGATTGCAAAACGCTATTCCCTTAAAGTGTACATGGTTTCCAATCACCCAAAAACGATCCCCGTCGCAGACTGGATTATTCCCGTTGTGGTTGAAAAAGAATTCGATGCAACGGACAAGTGGATTTCCGAAAAAATCCAAGAAAAAGACATCTGTCTCACTAACGACTTACTCCTTTCAGAACTCTGTATTCAAAGAAAGGCGCTCGTCATCAATCCTCGTGGAAAAATCCTAGACGAAAATAATATCGGAGACGCACTTGCAACCCGCGAACTCATGTACGACTTACGACAAAGCGGAGCGATGGACATGGGCCCTAAAAAAATGGGTAAAAATCACCGCTCAAACTTCCTCTCCGAGTTCGACAAACTTATCAATCTCATCAAAAACGGAAAGTATTAGATTTCGCGAAGCTTCGCGAAAACCCCAGGCTTTGGCCAAAGTGACCAGGTCGCATAACGGCGGATTTTTTCAGGTGCGACGAGAGTGACTTCATAGCGTTGTAAGATCCGAGAGATCGCCAGTTTCAATTCCATCATCGCGAATTGAAAGCCAATGCATTTCCGCGGCCCCGCTCCAAAAGGCATGTAACTCATCGGATGCCTTCCCGCTGAATTCTCTGGCAGAAAACGATCGGGATCGAAACGTTCACTTTCTCTCCAAAAATCTAGATGCCTGTGAGCGCGATACACGCCCAGAAAAACCGTGCTCCCTGCTGGGATATGATACCCCCCAATCACATCATCCCCGTAAGCATCTCTTGATCCGACCCAGTTCTGCGGGAAGAGCCTCAAAGTTTCATCAATCGTCCGCTCGATGTAATTCAAAGAATCCAGATCGGCATGTTCCGCGCGACGATTTCCCAAAACTTTTTTAATTTCTTCTAGAGATTTAGTTCGCACTTCTGGATGACGATCCAAATTATAGAATGTCCAACTCAACGTATTGCCGCTCGTGTCCGTTCCACCTAGGAACATCGTCATTACTTCATCACGCACTTGTTGATCGCTCATGGCCTCGCCCGTTTCGGGATCCGAAGCACGCACTAAAACCGAAAGTAAAGTTCGCGAAGGCTCGGTACGCGCTCTCTCAGCGCGAATCATGCCGTAAACGGTTTCATCCATCACTCCCACCGCTTTTTTAAACCGAATATTCGAGGGAATGGGTAAAGACTCAGGGATATCAAACGGATTCAAAGTTCGAGACGTTGTAAACTGAAGCGATACTTTAAATGCTTCAATAATCGAATGAATTTTTTCCTGAGGAACTCCCGTCCCAAAGAGCGCGCGCGCAATGCTTTCCATTGCCAAGCGCTGAAACTCGGTCGCAAGGTCAATCACCTCGCCCGTCTTCGCAAACGCTTTCCAACGGTCCATTGTCAGTTCGATATTGTCCGAAAGTATCGTTGTAATACTTTTCAAAGCGTCTTTGTGGAAATGCGGATTCATCCGTCGGCGTTGAACTTGCCACTCGGCGCCCTCAGTCGTCGCAAGGCCTTTTCCCATGTAGCTTGCGGTTTTTTCAAACGTTCGACCCTTCCAATAATTTTTCGCATTCACAACCAAAACATGGCGAAGAAAATCAGGGTGAAAGACGGCATAAACCGCTCGGGGGCCGAGAGGAATCCTCACAATATCGCCATGTTTCTTCTGAACATCGGTCATCCAGGCCAATCTATCGCCCACAATCAACGGAAGACTTTTCACAACTTCGAAGGCACTGGGGCCGGGCGCTTTTAGACCTTGAGAATTCATAGCGTTAGCTTTCTGTCGTTTTTGCTTACACTGATCCCAAACCCCACGCAACATCCCGCCGAAAGAACCAACGCCCACGGAGTGAACTGTGCGGTATCAATCAAAATCCCACCCAACGGAGGCGTGATCACTCCCCCCAAGGACTGGAGAGAACTCGTCACTCCTAAAACTCCACCTTGTTCTTCTCTCGAAACATTGCGGGTAATCAGACTCGTGAGCAGCGGCCGTAACATCGAGTTTCCGAATGAAAAAAGTGTACAGCTGAGAATCAGTAACGGCAGCGTCGTCGAAAATCCTAGGAGAGCGTAACCCACGATATCGCACAGAAAGGCAATTCTCACGAGCCGAGTCTCTCCATAACGAGGAACGATTTTTCCGATAAGCCACCCTTGGATAAAAATTCCTAAGACGCCACAGTAAGCAAAAAGGTAACCTATCTCCGTCGGCCCGAAAGGTTTACCGTCCCGATTCAAAAAACGCGCCTGCGCAAACAGTCCCAGTCCTTGTGCAAAATAAGAGAATGCAAAAACAAATACTGAAAACTGCAAAAGCAAATTCAAGATCCTAGTTTCGGAAAATAGAGACCAAAATCTTTTAGGCGAAGATTGAATCTTTAAGTCAATTGTTTCTTGAGTGGGTGCGGGCAAAAGAATGACCGTCGCAAAAATACTTAAAAGCGAAAACAAGGCCGCGCAATAAACGGGGTACTTCCACGAATACGCCGCAAGCCATCCCGAAAACGCAGGCCCCACCACAAGCCCTATCCCAAAGGCCACTCCAATAACTCCAAATGCCTTCGCACGATTTTCTGGCGGGGTCGTATCTGCAATATACGCTTGCGCTAAAGGAAGATTACCGGCCGTGATTCCATCTAAGATCCGAGCGACGAACAAAATCCAAAGCTGGTTCGCAAAAGCCATCAAAATAAAACCAATTAAAGTCCCTATCTGACTAAAGACAAGAACGGGTTTTCTTCCAACTCTATCGGACAAGCGGCCTAAGAGAGGCGCCGCAATCAGCTGGCAGACCGCAAAACTCGCTCCCAAAAAGCCAATCGTCACCGCACTTGCTCCAAAACTCTGAGCGTAAAAAGGCAGCAACGGCACAATCATCATCATCGCGAGCATATCGACGAGAACAATCAAAAAGATCGGAATAATGGAATAACGATGCATACAAAACGCACCGTACCAATAGCTGCCCATAACCGCAAATGCTCGTCTTTTTAGTGAGCGGATTCCGCAGCAATATTTTTTGCGCCAAAGAGGCTTTGCGCTTTGGCTTTACTCCAAATTCTAAATCGGTCGATATAGGAGAAACAAGCAGGCACGACGACTAAGCTCAACACCGTCGAACTAATGAGTCCCCCAATGACTGAAATTCCGATACTCATTCGTTGTCGGCTGGCTTCGTTCAACCCAATCGCAACCGGAAGCATTCCTGCGATCAGCGCGAATGTTGTCATCAAAATCGGTCTCAGACGCGCTTTCCCTGACCTCACAATGGCTTCGGCTCTATCCACTCCCTGTTCCAAAAGCTGATTGGCGTAATCGACCAAAAGAATCGAGTTTTTCGTTGCGACGCCCAGAAGCATCACACACCCAATCATCGAGTTCATATCGAGCGACTGCTTTGTCACATACAGAGCGATAAAAGCTCCACAAATCGCAAGCGGCAAAACAAGCATAATCGTAAAAGGAGTAATGAAAGACTCATAGAGACTCGCTAAGACAAGATAAATAAAGATCACAGCAAGCAAACAAGCGACGAGCATGCTCGAAATCAGTTCTGTGAAATTCTCAGCTTGCCCCACGAACCCATAACTCATTCCTGGAGGAAGTTTTCCTTCGGTCGCGAAGAAGGTCTTAATATCATCCATCGCTCCCCCCATCCCTGGCCCGTTCGGCGCAATATCCGCTCCGATAGAAATATAACGGCCGCGATCTTGTCGATTAATCGTCGCAGGACCTGTCGTATCCACGGGAGCCGCCACATTCGACAAGCGAATCAGACGATAATTAATATTGGGAACATAGATGTCGTTAAAGTATGTTTTCAGATTTCTTTGATCTTCCTGCAAACGAACGCGGATATCGTACTCTTCACCCTGTTCTCGGAAAACTCCAGGAATACTTCCTTCAACAAGGTTTCGAAGTTCCGCTCCAATCGAGCTACTCGAAACGCCTAATTTTTCCGCACGTTGATTGTCTGTCACAATCTGAAACTCAGGTTTTCCAGGTTTATGACTGATATCCGGATCTTTAAGCGCCGGATGATCTTTCAATTTTGCGAAAAGCGCTTGAGCATATTTTTCGACTTCAACGAGATCACTCCCGACCACATTCACGTTAAAAGGCCGCATTCCCCCTGCCACCATATCGATGTCTTTGATGATCGGGCGCGCATCGGCGAACGGTTTTAATTGTTCACGTAAAATATCTTTAAATTGAGAAGTGTTCATCGTTCGCTCTTTTTGAGGGACGAGAGCGATGTAAAAGCTCGCCACATTGGACTCACCATCTCGATTTCCAACGATCATCACTGATGATTTCACTTCTTTGTTCTCACGGATTTTTTGATCGACTTGATTTGCGACCTCATTCATCCGATCTAAGTTTGTTCCCGGAGAAAGTTCCAAAGACGCCATGAACTCGCCCATATCTTGAGCACTCAAGAATGTTTTGGGCACGGCTTTGACGCAAGCAAGACTAATCAAAACAACTCCCATCGTAATCAGCAAAATCACGAAAGGTCGTCTGAGACTGAATTTCAACACGCTTTCGTATCGATCCTCGACTCTCCTTTGGACCCAGTCAAACCCTCGCAAAAGTCGCCCTAAGGTCGCCCCATAAATCCCGGTCGTTTTAGGTCCGTGGGACGCACCCGCGAAATAGGCCGACAACATCGGAGCCACCGTCAAAGCGTCAAAGAGACTAATCATCATCGCAAAACAGATCGTCATCCCGAACTCTTTGAAGAACTGCCCCACAACGCCCTGTAAAAATGCAATAGGACCAAACACCGCGAGTACCGCGAGAGTCGTCGCGAGGACGGCGAGCATCACTTCTTTAGTGCCCTCGCTCGCCGCTTTTAATGGAGAACTTCCCATTTCAATGTGTCGAAAGATATTTTCTCGCACCACAATCGCATCATCGATCAAAAGGCCGACGGCTAAGGAGAGCGCAAGAAGCGTCATCACATTGATCGTAAACCCGGCGTAGGCCATCAAAATAAACGCGCCTAAGAGCGAGTTCGGTAGCGCGAGGCCGGTGATAATTGTCGAACGGCCGCTTCCCAAAAAGAAATACACGACGACAATCGTTAGAAAAATTCCAATAAAGATAGAATCGGTCACATCTTCTACGTTCGCTCGAATGTATTTAGAAGTATCCGACACCACTAAAAGTTCAGCGGTCGGATCATCTTTTTTAAATTCCTTTTCAAGTTCTCCCACACGTTTTCGGACCGCGTCCGCAACCGCAATGGTATTCGCTCCACTTTGTCGGAAGACCATGAGTAAGAGCGCTTTATTCCCGTTGTAGGCAGTTTTAGATTTTTCATCTTCTACGGTATCGATTACCTTGCCGACGTCTCGGACAGAGACGGGGATGTCATTTCCAACGAAATTGACGATCGTATTTTCAATGTCTTTCAAGTTCTTAAATTCGCCAAGCGTTCGCATGACGGTGTCTGCCGTGCCCTCGGACACTTTGCCCGCGGGGATATTCATTCCGGCCGCAGAGATTCGATTCGTCACCTGACTGGCTGAAAGATCGTACGCTTTTAACTTCTTGCGATCGAGTTCCACACGCACTTCGCGCTTTCGACCTCCTAAAACCTCGACAAGTCCCACTTGGTTAATCTGTTCGATTTTGGGACGAATTTTTGTGTCCGCAATTCTAAAAAGCTCTGCTTCGGACATTTTTGCCGAAAAGGCAATTTGAAGGACAGGCTGATCCGCCGGATCAATTCGTCGAATCGTCGACTCTTTCGCATCTTTAGGAAGTTTTCGGCGCGCCGACGCGACCTTGTCTCTGACCTGTTGCTCCGCATATTTTACATCTGTTTCGAGTGTGAATTCTGCAACGACAACGCTAACGCCTTCTTTATTCGTCGAACGTAAACGCTTAATCCCCGCAATCGTACTAATTTCATCTTCAAAAACTTTTGAAATTAGAGTCTCCACTTCCGAAGGCCCGGCCCCCGGATAAGGAGTCGCGACGGTCACGACCGGAAACGTTACATTCGGAAAAAGATCCACTCCCAGTTTCTTCATCGAAAGAAATCCGAGCACGAGGATCAGAACTACGAGACACGTCACAAAGATGGGGCGTTTAATCGAGAGGTCAGCTAAGTTCACAGTTTTTCTTCCTTATATGTTTTCATTTGAGCCAGTGTTCTTAAAATTTCAGATTCCGTTCTTAAGCGAATCGCTTGCGCGGCTGAAAAATCCTGTTCAAATAATAAGACCTGATAAGTCACGGAGCGGCCTTTTTTCAAGCGTTCGCGCTCGTGTTTTAATTTTCCTTCCTGTGCATTTTCAATCGCCACTGCAAGTTTCAGTCGATTCTTTGCCTCCACTAAGCGAATATTCAAATCTTTCCAATCTTGCGCAGTTTCGAAGAGCTTTCGCTTGTATTGTAACTCAGCCGCCGCGAGCGATTTCGCATATGCCGCGCGGTCGTCGATAATCTGGCCAAAATCGAGAGGGGTTGAAAACTTCAAACCAAACGCCAGTGTGGGATACTGTTTTCCGATAGAGTCATTGACGGAATCTTTCACCACTTCACTCCGACCATTCAACGCCAATTGCGCGTACACATCAAAGTTCGGTAGATTCTTTTCACGTCCTAGACCTGCCGCCGCTTCCGCCGCTTTTTTGCCCTCTTCCGCGGCTTTTAAGTCTTCTCGCTCGCCCTTTTTCTCAGGCACAGGGAGGTTTTCGATAAAAGCCCGGTCAAGAGTCGGAAGCTCTTCCTTTACTTCTTCAGAATCAATTCCTCTTAAACGGTTAAATTGCCGTTCAATCGCTTTCAATTCATCCAACGCCGCTTGGTATTCTAATGAACGGCCTTGAAATCCGGCTTCGGCTTGCAAAAAATCTGCTTGATCGGCAAGTTCCAACTTTGTTCGGCGTGAGCTCCACTCCTTAATTTTTTTCGCACGATCTAAACTCTCTGCTTGCACTGACACAAGTTCTCGCGCGATCGCGAGTCCCCAATACGTCATTTCCGCTTCCGCTAAATTCAGTTTCAGCTTGAAGCTATCCATATAAGACTCGGCTTTTGCCTGAGCCCGGGTCGCATCGACCATAGCACCGGTTTCTCTTCCGAATCCGTTTCGTAATAACGACTGAGACAATTCCAGTAAGGGTCGAGCCTCGTAAAAGTTAGGATAGGGAATGAAAGCAGGACTCGCTTGAAGAATTTGCGTGTAATTAATTTGATAAGAAAGTTTTGCGGTTAACCCGAAATCAAACTGCTTCGCGACCCCTAACTGATACCCTTGGTACTTGGTTTCAGTTCCCATAATGGCGGGATTACTGGTTGGTTTTTTGTCATCCATCCACTGCGCGTTCGCAAAAAGTGTAGGGGCGGTCATCAGAGTCGCTTCATCCGCTCGAAGAAGCGCCGCTTCAGAAGTTTCTTTCAGGGCTCTCACCCCGTCGTGCTTCTGTTTCACTTCTCCGACATACTGTTCCAATGTCAGAGGAGCGCCATAAAGATTTAAGCTAAGACCCAGAAATAAAACCGAACGATACAACACTAGCAACCTCCTCCATGATTCTCGCATCTAAGCTAGTAGAAGAAAGGAAACTTGTCATGTCGAGTTAGCGATATCTTTCCAATAAGTTAGCGCTCTTTAAAATAGGCTTCACCCTTCCCCCCTATTTTGACGATAGGTATAACGGAGAACCCTACCTATATGAGCGATACGAAGTCGCATAAATTCGGCAAGAACCCTTTCGACAAGGGCAAAGCTGCGGACTCTGATTCAAACGACCGGAAAAATCCGGAGCTCGATGAATTGGCCCCGCAGATTGCCTCCATCGTCGGCACCGACAAGCCCTCCTCCGATCAAGCAGAGCTGTTAAAAAAATACATTTCGTTAAAAGAAATCGAAGTTCGCGACTTAAGAGAGCAACTCAAACAGTTCCAATCTTTTCTTACGAAAACTTCGTTAGAATGCGACAACTTCGCCCAGAAAAACCGCGAACTTTTAATGGATCTGGAATCTTCAAAAAGACACGAAGAGATTTTGAAATCCGAGCTTTTCGAACAGAAGCAAAAATTTGAGCAAGAACTTGCTATCGTAAAAAACGACGCCGATGAAAAAATCAAACGCGCTCAAGATTACGAAATCCAAATCAATGAACTCAATGTCAAAAAAGAAGATTGGAAAGAACGCGTCCGTGAAGATCTCAAACGGATTAAACTCAAAGAACGCGAACTCGAAAATAAATACGAACTTTTAAAAAGAGATACCCAGACTCTTCTAGATTCTAAAGACAAACACCTCTTAGAACTCAAAAACAAAAACGATGCTTTTGAGCTCGAAATGGAAGCCCTCGAAGAACGTCTCCGAGCCTCTAACACCGCGCTCAGCAATATCGACGCAAAAAAACAACGACTTGTCGAAACGATGAAACTTTCTATCTCGCTTCTCGAAGAGATTGATTCGGAATCGAATAAAAAAGCGGGTTGATGCCTTCTATGAAAAAAATCAAACTCATCGTTTCCGATCTCCACCTGGGAAAAGGAACGAGATTTCCAAATGGAGTCTTCAATCACCTCGAAGATTTCCAACACGATCATAGATTCAAAGAGTTTATTGAGTACTACTGCACGGGCGAATACGAAAACTGCGAAATCGAAATGATTATGAATGGGGATATCTTGAACCTCATCCAAGTCGATTATCACGGACATTACACGGTCATTATCACCGAACAAGTTTCTGTCGAAAAATTACGATCCGTCCTGCAAGGCCATCCCGTTTTTTTCGATAGCCTAAAAAAATTCCTACAAGATCCCAAGCATTCTCTCACCTTTGTCATCGGAAACCACGATCAAGAAATGCTCTGGAAGGGGACGCGCGCCCTTTTCGAAGAACGCATCGGCCGCGAAGTCGCGTGGAAAAATACCTACCACCAGTTCGACGGCATCCATATCGAGCACGGCCATCAATACGAAACGGTTAACCGGGTCGATCCCACACGCCTTTTTCTCACCGAAAACTTACCCGAACCGATTTTAAATCTTCCCTGGGGTACGCTTTTCACCATGCAATTTATCATCAAACTCAAGCAAATCCGCCCGGCAGTCGACAAAGTTCGACCCTTCCGACTTTTTATTTGGTGGAGTTTTGTTCACGATACTTGGATGGCGCTCTATCAAGCATTCAAACTGATTTGCTATTTCGTCTCGACACGCTTCTCAAAAAACCGATTTCGACAGTCGAGTTTAAAAATGACGTGGAGAATGATTTTAGAAACATCCGTTTTCCCCGATCTAGTCGAATCCGCGAAACGCATTTTAAGAACGCCCGAAATCCATACGGTCATTTTTGGCCACACCCATGTCTATCGGCACGTCCAAGTTGGAGAGAACAAACAATACATTAACACTGGAACCTGGTGCGATATTATCTCGCTCGATCTCGAAAACTACGCCCGAAGGACGCGTTTAACCTACGTTCGCGTGGAATATGATGAGACCGGTACGAAGGCGACTCCCCTACTCCGACACTGGATTGGAAGGATTCCGCTCGAAGATGACGCTATGGGTCTATAATTAATTCATATTTCGCCTTGAAAAACACCCTAATCTTTTGCAAGAACCTAGTCTAAAGAGTTAGGATGTTAAGTCATTATGTTTAATACTGTAGCGCGTAAATTTTTTGGAAGTCGAAATGATCGGGAAGTAAAACGTCTCTGGCCCATCGTAGAGCACATTAACTCCCTGGAATCAAAAATATCCCCTCTCACAGACGAGCAGCTCGCTGGAAAAACCATCGAATTAAAAGCTAAGCTCGCCCAGGGAGCGACACTCGATGATATTCTGCCCGAAGCTTTTGCGGTTGTCAGAGAAGCCGGCAAGCGCGTTTTAAAAATGCGACACTTCGATGTTCAGCTGATTGGCGGAATGGTTCTTCACAGCGGAAGAATCGCCGAAATGCGAACCGGTGAAGGAAAAACGCTTTGCGCGACTCTTCCTGTTTATCTCAACGCCCTCTCCGGAAAAGGCGTTCATGTCGTGACGGTCAATGATTATCTCGCGCGTCGAGACGCAGAATGGATGGGACAGATTTATCGATTTTTAGGTTTAACCGTCGGGACGATTCTCCACGGATTAAACGATACCGAGCGACGCGAGTCCTACGCCGCGGACGTGACTTACGGAACAAACAACGAATTCGGATTTGATTATCTTCGAGACAATATGAAATTCCGGTTGGAAGAATTTGTCCAACGGCCGCTCAATTTTGCGATTGTGGATGAAGTGGATTCGATTCTGATCGATGAAGCCCGAACCCCTCTTATCATTAGTGGTCCCACGGATGAATCGACGGATAAATATTATCTGATCAATTCTGTGATCCCTGTTCTTCAAAACGAAACCGACTACACGATTGAAGAAAAATCGCGCAGTGCCGCTTTAACCGAATCCGGTGTCGCGAAAATGGAAAAGGCTCTTAGAGTCGATAATATGTACGCGCCAGAACACATCGAGTTGGTTCATCATGTGCACCAAGCTTTAAAAGCACACGCTATTTTCAAACGAGATGTCGATTACGTTGTCAAAGAAGGCGAAGTCATTATCGTTGATGAATTTACAGGCCGTTTGATGCCAGGACGCCGTTACAGCGACGGTCTTCACCAAGCGCTCGAAGCCAAAGAAGGCGTCAACATTGAAAATGAAAATCAGACGCTTGCAACGGTCACATTCCAAAATTATTTCCGAATGTACTCAAAACTCGGAGGAATGACCGGAACCGCCGACACCGAAGCCGCAGAATTTCAAAAAATTTACAACCTTGAAGTTTTGATTATCCCAACTCACAGGCCCATGGTGAGAAAAGATCAACAAGACATTATTTATAAAACCGTTAAAGCAAAATACGATGCAGTTTGTAACGAGATTGAATCGCTCTATAAAGAAGGTCGTCCGGTTCTCGTCGGTACAATTTCAATTGAGAGATCCGAATACTTAAGTCAGCTGCTTAAAAAACGAGGAGTTCCGCACAACGTTTTAAATGCGAAACAACACGAAAAAGAAGCTGAGATTATCTCTCTAGCAGGTCACGAAAAAGCAATCACGATCGCAACCAACATGGCCGGTCGAGGAACCGACATTGTCTTGGGCCCCGGTGTTGCCGAAAAAGGTGGCCTCCATATTATCGGAACCGAACGTCACGAATCTCGCCGTATCGATAACCAATTACGAGGCCGTGCCGGTCGACAAGGGGATACGGGATCTTCTCGATTCTACTTGTCCTTAGAAGATGACCTTTTAAGAATTTTCCAAGGGGAAAAAATCAAAGGTTACATGGATAGATTCAATATGGACGAAAATGAGCCGATTGAATCAAAGCTCATTACCCGTGCGATTGAGAACGCGCAGAAGAAGGTGGAAGGTCATAACTTCGATATCCGTAAACATTTGCTCGAGTACGATGACGTCTTAAATAAACAACGTGAGGTTGTTTACGAACTGAGAAAACTCATTCTTCAGGGACAAAACACCAAAGCGCTGATTTTCGACATTATCCTGGAACAAGTCGAAGCGATGTCTCACGCCTTTGCCTCCGGAAAATCTGTTGCGGAATGGGATTCCAAAGGAATTTTGGACAGTCTTCAATTCCTCTTTGATAAGTACCTCGATTTTTCAGAATCGAGCATCAAAGATCAAACAAGCCGCGAAAAACTTGTCGAAGAAATTACCAAACGCGCCTATGCCTTATACGACGAGCGCGAAAAATCGATGACATCCGAGGTGATGAGACAGTTAGAGCACGTTGTCTATTTAGGCTCTATCGATCAACTTTGGAAAGACCACCTTCTCAACATGGATCATTTAAAAGAAGGGATCGGTTTAAGAGGTTACGGGCAGAAAGATCCGCTCGTCGAATACAAAAAAGAAGGCTTCACGCTTTTCCAACAAATGGATGAGCAGGTCAAAACCGACGTCATCACTAAACTCTATCGAGTGCAAATCACGCGCGAAGAGCAAGTTGAAAAGTTACAACCTAAAGAACAAGAAATGCATTTTCACCACGGCGCCCAGGAAGATTCTCAGATTCAACCTGCAAAGCGCGATGATGATAAAGTCGGAAGAAACGATCCCTGCCCTTGTGGAAGTGGGAAAAAATTTAAAAAATGTCACGGAGCCTAACTTATGATGCTTTCGACCTGCCCTAGCTGCCTTTCTCAGGTATCTCACCAAGAAAGTGTTTCTCAGGTCAATTGCACATGTGGCGAAAAATTTTCCCCGTTTATGCGCACTGAAGAATGGAGCAACGAGATGGAAGACGTCAGTATCGGCACCCCCAAATATGCAGAGAGCGAAGCGGCTTTTCAAGACATCCGCGATTTTGGCGATAGTTTAGAAGGAGAAAAAGCTGCGGCACCTCCCGCTGCCATTTTAGAAACGGTTCCTGACTTGGGTGGTCTCGAACCCGAAATGAAAGAGCCCGTGGTCGCAAAGACGCCTTTTAAGCCTTCGGTTTCGAGTGGCGAAGTTCTTATGACGGCAAATGCGACACTCCCCAATCACCGCATTGAAAACTGTCATCTCCCTATTTCCGTTTTAGTCCCCCTTTCCGAAGGAAGCGAATCGCCCTTGGATGAAGCGTTTCAAAAAATCTGGGAAAAAGCCGTCCAGACAGGCGCAAACGGACTCATTGAACTGAAATGGAGAATCTTTCCAGACGGTTCCAGAGTCCTTCTCACTGCAACGCCTGTGACCTGCAGTAAGACTTAAAGTGAAATCCAGTCCTGAAGGCATGCGCCCCATCGGGGCGAGACTGTTAAAGAGTGCTATCGACTCCCTTCGACCCCAGCTTTTAGGCAGCCATGTGCTTGAGCTTTTCGCAGGCCAAGGTCGCTTCGGGTTTAACTGCTTAGAAGAGAGCGCTGCTTCTGTAACGTTTGTCGAAAAAAATACACAAATGGTCCGAGAACTTCAAAAAACTGCAAAACACCCCTTGTACAAAGCTTCCGAGATCAACGTCTTAGAAGACGACGTGTTTGTTTTTTTAAACTCTTCTCAGAAAACCTACGACCTCGTTTTTGCCGATCCTCCCTTTGATTTATGGGATTTGGACTGGGCTGAACGATTTTTTTCGTCCGTGATTTCACAGCTAAATGAGGACTCAATTTTACTTGTGAAAACCCCTTCCCGGATGTTAGCGTTGCCACAACTAAAGGGCATCACTCTCCAAAAAGAAACAAACGTTGGAGAATCCAAGCTTCTTTATTTTGCATATGGCGAAAGCAAAAAAAAGTCAGAAAGAAAATAAGCCCACTTCCCGCTCAGCCGTCTACGCAGGCACGTTTGATCCCATTACCAATGGACACGTCGATCTCATCCAAAGAGCCCTTTCTCATTTTGATGAAATTGTTGTTGTAGTGGCTCACTCGCGAAAAAAGAGCCCAGTTTTCGATGCGAAAACGAGAAAGAAACTCATTGAAGACTGTTTCAAAGGGGATCCGAGAGTTCGAGTCGATATCGACAGCGGGCTTTTAGTAAATTACGCCAGAAAACACAAAATCCCTGTCATCTTAAGAGGCTTACGAGCCGTCTCAGATTTTGAATACGAATTTCAGATGGCACTC
The DNA here is from genome assembly GCA_937903155.1 of uncultured Bdellovibrionales bacterium. Lineage (GTDB taxonomy): Bacteria > Bdellovibrionota > FAC87 > UBA2466 > UBA2466 > CALCZU01. Next base: position 4,163 of record CALCZU010000006.1, on the reverse strand, counting down.
ATGAACCGCAAAATGTGCCCCGAACTCGAAACTTTTTTCCTCATGGCCTCAGGCCGATATTTTTTCGTCAATTCAACCCTTATTAAAGAAGTGATTTCACATGGCGGAGACGTCAATGAACTGGTACCTTCCCACGTGGAAAAGAAACTTCGGGAGACCCTATGTTGAGATTCGCCAATCGAGTAAACACACTAAAATCCTCTTCCATTATGGAAATCGCCGCGAGAGCCCAAGAGTTAAAATCCAAAGGACATGACGTCATTAGTTTAGCCGCCGGCGAACCCGATTTTAATACGCCTGAAATTATTCAAAATGCCGCGACAAAGGCGATGGCCGACGGAATCACTCGATACACTCCGGCTGCAGGATTTACCGCCCTTCGCGAAGCCATTGCCGAAAAAGTTTCGAGAGAAAACGGATACGAAGTCAAACCTGAAGAAGTCATGGTGACATCGGGCGCGAAACACGGAATTTATCTCACGCTCCAATGTCTCGTCGATCCGGGCGATGCGATTTTGATCCCGACTCCAGCATGGGTGAGTTACAACCCGATGATTGAGCTCGCAGGAGCCAGCACGATTCCCCTACCTCTTTACGAAGAAGATGGTTACCGCCCCAATATCGAACGCTGGAAAGGCATGGCGATTCCGCCCAATGCAAAAGGCATTATTATTAATAGCCCCAATAATCCAACAGGCGTGACCTACACCCGAGACGATTTAATGAAACTTGTCGGATGGGCCATGCAACGAAATCTCTGGATTATGTCCGATGAGATCTACGAAAACATCACCTACGATGGTCTCAAAAATACGAGCATCGCGGCCCTCGGGCCCCAGGTAAAAAGTCAGACCATTACCATCAGTGGCTTTTCTAAAAGCTACTGTATGACGGGATGGCGCCTCGGTTGGGCCATCGCAGAAAAAGAAATTATCGATCGCATGGCATCTCTACAAAGTCAGAGTAACTCTCACGTGACGTCATTCGTGCAATGGGCAGGAATTACCGCGGCCAAACTTCCGCCAAAAACTGTGGACGATATGGTGGCTGAATTTGATAAACGCCGTCTTTACTGCATGTCGAGACTCGACAAAATGTCGGACTACCTCACTTACGTGCGCCCCACCGGAGCGTTTTATTTCTTTATTAATTTGAGCAAGTTTTTAGCTCCTCGTAAAATGTCTGATGGAGAGTTCTGTAAAGAACTCCTCATGAAACATTATCTCGGAGCCGTCCCCGGCAGTTCATTCGGCAAAGAAAACTGCATCCGAATTAGTTATGCATCCTCGCTCGAACAATTAACCAAAGCTTTCGATCGTCTCGAAGATTTTTTTAAAGGACGCTAAAACATGCTTAAAGTAATCCTGATCTGTGGCTTGATTTTAAACCTCTCTTTTGCCGGCGAAGCAGAAGACAAAGCCGCAGCCGCTTTGCTGAATGCCCAAAAACGAGCCTACGTAAAATTAGAACTCGATGTAAAAGCCAAAGAAGGCGCTCTCGATTTCTGGGAAACCGAACTCAAAAAAGCCGAACGCTCTGAAACTTGGGCCGCTGTCAAAGGAGGCGCCAGTGTGCTTGGAATTTTTCCAGAGTTCTTAATTGGACGTCAGCTTTATCGGTACGAGCTCGAACCCACTACCCCCGTTGCCCAAAACTGCAGCCGTCTTTACCGGTGGTTTGGAAACACCGCCAATAAGATCTTAGTCCGCTATAAATATTACGGCGCTTTAACGGCTTGGGGCGCAGTGACCGCAGCCAATTCGGCGTACGCGATCACACAAGGAAACTTCTTATTCTTCCTTTCGCCGCCCGAAGTAAAAGAACTTAAAGAGCAAGTCGCTGCCCGAAAAGCAGAGGTCGAAGAGCTGCGATTAAAACTGGAACTTGCCGCTCAAGATTTAAAACGGAAGGGCGTTGATATTCCTTTCGAAGTCGTGCCACCCGGTGAAAAGCCCGATCAGCTGGAAGAGGCGAAACCCAATCAATGAGACTGATTTCTTGGAATGTAAATGGACTGAGGTCTGTTTGGAGTAAAGGTTTTTCAGAATGGCTGACTTCCGAAAAGCCCGATTTTGTTTGCTTGCAAGAGATCAAAATTCAAGACCATCAACTGACGGACGATCATAGAACTCCCAAAGGTTATTCGAGCTATTTTCATTTTGCTGAAAAACCAGGCTACAGCGGTCTCGCCATTTACAGTAAAAAAGAACCTATCAATATCGAGACAGGTATTGGCTGCAAGGAAATTGATTGCGAAGGTCGAGTGCTCTCGCTCGAGTACCAAGATTTTGTCCTGGTGAACACCTACTTCCCTAACTCTCGACGCGATCATTCGAGGCTCAAAGAAAAACTCGAATTCTGCTCTAAAATCCAAACTTTTCTCGATAAAAAAGTAAAAAAGGGCAAAAACATTCTTCTCTGCGGAGACATGAATATCGCCCACAACGAGATTGACCTCGCGAATCCTAAATCCAACCAAAAAAACGCCGGTTTTCTCCCCGAGGAACGCGCATGGATGACTCAATTTCTTTCATCCGGATATTCAGACACGTTCCGCCAGTTCAATTCCGATCCCGGACACTACACCTGGTGGAGCAATCGCCCGGGAGTCCGAGACAAAAATATCGGTTGGCGCCTCGATTACTTCATCTCAAATAACGATTACAAAGACCGAATCAAACTCGTCAAACACCACCCCCAAATCAAAGGCTCGGACCACTGCCCCATCGAGCTCACATTAAAAAAATAATTTGTATCGAAAAGTAACCTATAAACCCGTCGTTGCGAGGAGCAAAGCGACGAAGCAATCTCGCCGCATAAGAGCGCCCTAGTTAACGGCGAGCGACTCCTCGCAATGACGATAAAAATCGGCTATAACATAAGCACGTGGCAATTCTAAGAAACAGACGATCTGGCCAAGTAAAAACAATCACCTTCTCCGAAATCGTGTCCTCGCCCGCAGTAAAACTCGATCGCGAAAAAAACATCGAGCGGCTGAAGACGGAAAGCTTTGACGTTTTAGTGATCGGTGGAGGCGCGAGCGGCGCAGGAGCCGCACTCGATGCCGCCTCTCGAGAGCTCAAAACCGCTCTAATCGACCGCGAAGATTTCTCGTCCGGAACCTCCAGCCGTTCCAGCAAAATGCCTCATGGAGGCGTTCGTTACCTCGAACAAGCCGTCAAAACTTTTGATTTCGGAATTTTAAAGCTCGTTTACGAAGCACTTCACGAACGAAGACATTTCTTTAAGAACGCAGGCCATTTATCCGAACCCATGGCCTTAGTCACTCCTTGCTACAATTGGTTCCAACTATTTTACCTAGCGATCGGACTCAAACTTTACGAATGGCTCGCCGGAAGAGACGGACTTCCCGGAAGTAAAAGACTCTCCCGAAAACGCCTCCTAGAACGTTATCCGATGATGAATCCAAATGGGCTCAAAGGCGGAATCCAGTACTACGATGGAAAATTCGACGACTCGCGAATGAATCTAGCGATCGCGCTCACTGCACAAGAAAAAGGCGCTAGTATCGCCAATCATCTCTCGCTCGTAGACTTCACAAAGGACAGCGCCGGGAAAATCTGCGCCGTTAAAGTGAGAGACGAACTCGAACAAAGCGTTTTCTCTATTCGAACTAAATCCGTCATCAATGCCACAGGACCCTTTTGCGACACGATTCGCAAAATTGACGATCCGAATTACAAACCCATTCTTTCTTTAAGTTCTGGAGCACACATCGTTCTAGACACCCAATTCCCAGCACCCAAAGCCGGAATTCTGATTCCAAAAACCGCAGATGGAAGAGTTTTGTTTATTCTCCCGTTCCGAAATCACACACTGATTGGAACAACCGATTGCCCCGCGACACTTTCGGCGAACCCCAAAGCAACTCCAGAGGACGTCGATTTCATCCTCAATCAAGCAGCCCCTTACTACGCTCACCCTCCGCAGAAACAAAATGTCCTCGCAAAATGGTCGGGACTTCGGCCCCTCGTTTCAAATGCTGAAGCTGCCGGGACGTCGAAGCTCTCACGAGATCACACGATTTTAGTCAGCGATTCTGGGCTCGTGACCATCACAGGCGGAAAATGGACAACCTACCGCCTGATGGCAAAGGACGCTGTCGACAAAGCGCTCAGTACATCGAAGGGATTCACTCAATA
>CALCZU010000005.1 GCA_937903155.1 uncultured Bdellovibrionales bacterium | reverse complement strand
ATGAGCGCTCTTTTGCAGCGAGATTGCTTCGTCGCTTCGCTCCTCGCAACGACGGGCTTACGTCTCAATTCTTAGCGGAAAAAGCCTAGGGTTTGACGAGAATTTTTGCGAATTTTCTTTTGCCGGCTTGGAGGGTGAAAGAGGAAAGGCCTTCAGTTTTTAGGTTTTCTTCTTTGTGCGGCTGCTCGTTAATTTTGACGCCGCCTTGTTGAACGAGGCGTTTGCCTTCGCTGGTTGAGGCTGCGAATTGGATATCGACGAGTAGTTTGGGAATCCAGATGATACCTTCTTTAGGCGTAAAGCTGAATTCGGGTAAATCATCGGGAATTTCTTTTTTCTGAAAAACTTTGTCGAAGTTTTCTTTCGCTTGGTTCGTCGCGTCTTTCGAATGGTAGCGCTCAACCATTTCACAAGCGAAATCCGATTTCACGTGCTTCGGATTTCTTTTTCCTGAGTTCATTTCTTCGAAGATGGAATTCACTTGCGTAATGGGAAGACTGCTTAAGAGGTCGTAATACTTTCGAAGCATATTATCGGGAAGGCTTAAAAGTTTTCCGTACATTTGATCGGGGGATTCATCCACACCCACGTAGTTATTTAAACTCTTACTCATCTTATTGACGCCATCTAACCCTTCGATGAGAGGCATCGTGAGGCAGACCTGAGGTTCGATTTGAAAATCCCGCATCAGTTCACGGCCCATGAGTAAATTGAACTTCTGATCCGTTCCCCCGAGTTCAACGTCCGCTTTTAAAGCGACCGAGTCGTAAGCTTGGAGGAGGGGATACATAAATTCATGCAAACTAATCGAGTTGCCTTCTTTGTATCGACGATTGAAATCTTCTCGCTCAAGCATGCGTGCGACATTTACGTGAGCTGCAAGCCGGACGAAGTCATAGGCCGAAAACTTCTCAAGCCACTCGCTATTAAATTTAACGAGCGTTTTTTGCGGGTCTAGGATTTTATAGACCTGTTTTTTATAAGTCTCGGCGTTCTTTAAAACATCTTCGCGAGTTAGCTGCGGACGAGTTTTAGATTTTCCCGTCGGATCGCCGACAAGCCCTGTGAAGTCCCCAATCAGAAACACGATCGTGTGTCCCAATCTTTGAAACTGGGCCATCTTGTTGATGATAACGGTATGGCCTAAATGAATATCAGGCGCTGTCGGATCAAATCCGGCTTTAATGAGAAGAGGTTTCCCTGTTTTCACAGAACGAATCAGCTTTTCCTTGAGATCTTTTTCCAAAAGGATCTCAGCACACCCGCGTTTAATCTCTTCGAGTTGTTCTTCAGCGCTTTTCATTCCAAATCTCCGGTAAGATCATCTGACGGCACATGAAAACGCAGCCGTTCTATCTGAGTCGCTTTTTTATCATCTCCGACCGTGATGATGACACATCCTACGCCTAAATTCTCGGTCGCAGTTTGCACAGGCACTGGGCGCTTCAACATAAATCGCCGGATAATCTCTTCAGGCTTTAGTCCAATGACCGAATCAAAACTTCCGGTCATGCCCACATCCGTAATATAAGCTGTTCCCTTGGTGAGTATTCTCTCATCTGCCGTTTGCACATGAGAATGCGAACCCACCACCGCCGAAACTCTTCCATTTAAATGCCAACCCATTGCATATTTTTCACTCGTCGCATCCGCATGCATGTCGACTAAAATTGCACAGTCTTCAGGGATTTGAAGGAGAGCCTCGTTCACGGCACTAAAAGGACAATCAATCGCGTCCATAAACACGCGTCCCATTAGATTAATGACGGCGAGTTTCTTCCCGTTATTTTCGATAATCGTAAATCCTTTGCCCGGACAAGGGTCAGACTCAGGACTTAACCAATTCAAAGGCCTTAAAATTCGCGTATCGGACGCCATAATCGCAAAAATCTCTTTATTGTCCCAGATATGATTTCCGGAAGTAAGGAGATGAAACCCTAAACCCATCATTTCGTTGAAACATTTTTTATTCACGCCACGACCGCCCGCTAAATTCTCCGCGTTTGCGATCACAAAATCAGGCTTATATTTCTCGAGTAGATCGGGAAGACTTTTTCGAATGGCAGCGCGACCCGGCCTGCCAAAAATATCTGCAAAGTAAAGAATAACCATAACTAATGAGCTCCGCCCGACACTACTGTGATTTCTTTCTCAGTGCAAATAGCATTCATTCTGACGTCGTAAGATTCAAGCGGAATAGGCTGTTTTGAGACCTGAGCCTGAAAGCAGACAGCCCATCTTAGGGGTTGCACTGCCATCTTAGAAAGAAACCGATCGTAGTAGCCTTTTCCACCTCCAACTCGAGCGCCTAAGAGGTCAAAACCAAACCCTGGAATCAGAAGTAAATCCGACGATTTCCAATCGGTGACTTTCAAATCGGGACTCGCAGTGGGTTCCAAAATATTTAAGACTCCGGGTTTTAGCTCTAAAAGAGAACGCACATGATAAAACTCGAGAGTCATTGAATCCGGATAAGTTTTCGGAAAGACACAGTCCGTAGGTCGGGATTGCCAAAGTGAAGTCAGGTCAAGTTCCCAGGCGAAGGGGGAATAGATACCGATTTTTTCAGCGCTTCTGAACTCAGAAGAATTCATGACAAGGTCCACGACCTTGCGACTGGCTTCTCGTCGCCATTCGGTGTCTCTCGGGAAGTTTTTTTTCCAGTTTTCTCGAATTTGCTTTTTTAAATTCACATGCGGGGAGAGGACTCAATCTCCATTTCTACTTTTTTCAGCAGAGTCTCGGCTTTTTGCAGCACTTTTGAACGGTAGTCCGTCGATTTGCGTCGAGAAGAAATCATTTCATTCGCAAAATCAAATGCGGCGAGGATCGTTGCTTTTTGTAACGTCAACGTGGGTTGACGCTTTTTGATCCCCTCCACTTTTCTTTTCACGAGTTCTGCGACTTCGCGAAGACTCTCTTTAGAATCTTCACTTTTGATGACATACCTTGAGCTGCCGATGGCGATTTCAATGGAGTTCATAGTGAACAAATTCTACCAACTCTTATCGCAAGTTTCAAATTTTCGCAGTTTGCTCGATGGATCCAAAAATAGTTTGGTCGTTCAGCTTCATATCAATTTTGATTTTGTCGCCCGGTTTTAACCAAGGGGTCGTCGGCTTGCCATTGTCGATCACTTCTTGAAAACGTTGTTCCGTGAGACACGCATATCCCGCGGCTTCGGACTCATTGGAGAAGGTCCCCGTCCCGACAATGGTTCCCGCTCCTAGTGGCCGGGTGCGGCACGCGTGAGCAATGATTTGGCCAAATGAGAAATTCATTTCGCGACCATTCGGATTTCCGAATCGCTTTCCATTCAGCTCGACTTGCATATCGAGAAGTACTCGTTTGCCATCCCATGCACTGCCTAACTCATCTGGCGTCACAACGATGGGAGCGAAACTCGAATTGGGTTTGGATTGAAGAAATCCAAACTTAGTTTCAAGCTCGACTTTTACGATCTCTCTAAAAGTGATGTCGTTAAATAAGGTGAAAAGGACAATCTTTTCTGCGCACACTTCAGGCGAGGCCCCTTTGGGCGTGTCGAGCATGATCGCTGCAATTTCTCCTTCAATATCTCCCCCGTAGGCTTCATCCATTAATTCAATGGGGGAATAAGCAGAGAGTAAATTGTCGCTGACTCCTTGATACATGAGTGGAGTTTTTCGAGCGGACTCTGGCATCACATCCCCGCGAGCTTTGCGAGCACGCACGACGTGGGAAAGAAACGCACTGCCGTCTAAAAAGCCGGGAGCATGCGTGATCGGAGCAAGGCACTCTTTTAAATTTAAATCGAAGGCGTCAGCAGCCTTTCCTAAATTCAGCGCTTCTGAAATGGTTTTGAGCTGAGGACTGACTTCACTCCAGTTTTCTAAAGCGTTGAGAAGACTCGTCGCAATTTTTGATTCGACTCGAACCCCTTTTTTAAGGTCTTTAGAAACGACAATTAAATCACCATTACGGTTTTTAGGATTTTTCGATGGTAAACTTGCAAATTTCATAATTCTTCCTCCAAAAATGCGTCGGGTTCATCGAGGGAACAACTCCCAAAAGTCGCCGAGTGCACTCTTCTTGCTTTTTCGATGTCTTCGCAACTCAATTCAAATTTTTGATATTTAAAAACATCTTTTGAAAACTGAAAATTCTTGCCGTTTTTTTCTTCGAGACAAGCCTTGATTTCTTTTAATCCAAAATCCATTTCGCCGTAAGCTTGCGCTAAATTCAGAGCAATAAAAAGATTTGCAAAACCAAAACCCTCTGCGTTGCTAATCGCATGGTGTAATCCTTGAGTTGCTTTAAATCTCAATCGATGGCTTGTGATTGCAAGAACGGCCTTTGAAAGTTCTTCTGAAGTGGGAAGATATTTTCCGCCGGTTCGAATTTTGATTCCGGGCGTAAATTCGACTTCGTCGTTGTCTTCTTTCCACTGCGCGCATAATTGAACCGCTTCTTTAAGATTTTTTTCGAAATCTTTTCCGAAGCTGACTTCAAAGAAAGGCTCAAGCTCCGACAGTTCTGCGAATCGAGTTAATACCGGATCTAAAATACTTTTGAGTTCGATGCCTTCAGGCAGTTTGGTTTCGTAAGAAAGAAATAATTGCCTGGCAGAACTCTGAAACGACCTTTTTTTGCAGTGCTCAACTTCTCTTAAATCCCATTCAATGTGCTTGATGTATTCCGTCGCGCTCGTTCCTGTAAATGGGGTTCCTAAAATGGCGACCACCAAAGGATTGCCATCGAAACCGTTTTCAAAAAGCGTCTTCGCATCTAGGTTTTTAAGATCACTTAAATTTAATGCCATCTTGGACCAGAGCCAAGGATGCTTTGCATTTTTTCGGTACTCTGTGTTGAATTTCAAAGCGTCTTTGAGAGGGAGTGCTGCCGGAGGGAAAGTTCCTGCGTAGTCGATAATTCCCGAGAACAGAGCAGCCTTTGCGGTGTACTTTGACATGGGTAGACATTACCTAGCGTCGGCTCTTTCTGCAAGACTTGAAAACTTTCCTTAAACTCTTCCGTAAAACCCGCCGATTAGAATTATGTCGATCCCAACATGGTTGATCGATTCGGAGAATCGAAATGCGTACCACGCCATTCACAAAAATTGACCCCGAAAAAGTAGACAGGGAACCCGAATTTTTAACTCATATCCGAGTTGAAAAATACGAAAAGTGTTCTTTCTGTAACTCCAAACTGATTTTCTCACACGATTTGAATTTAGGATTTTTACAAGTAGTTGAAACGAGCCGCTGCCCAGGTTGCGGAGTTTCCGCTCACCCTAAAAAATTCACGCTTCAATAAGCTCTCAAAAGATCGAAGCAATTTCAAATCCGCTAATTACGATTAATCCCAACTGCAAAAGCCTTTCCACCAGAACCGACGACACCGTCGAAATCCCCTGTAAAACAACCGCAGATAAAATAATTCTCGAGCCAAGACTTCCAAAATCTGAAAATAATAGCACTACGAAAAAAAGATAAGCAGGAATGAGTTTGTGTAACCACACGTTGTTGACTCCCACGGTGACAATCATTCCGGCGAAAAAGATAATGACGCTAATGGTTTGTCCTAGAGATGCTTGAGAAAAGAGCGCTCCCCATTCTCCTCGAGAAATAAATCCGACAAGCGTTGCAAGAGCTGAGGCATGGTACTGTGTATTGAAAGACGGAATACTTTGATAGCTCAACACCAAAGCCAACGCGAGCGGAATGGTAAAGAAAGCAATTTTCTTCAAAACTTCGCTGCTCGGTTCGTGACGTTGGTAATGCCAGAAGAGAATGAGCAAAAGAGGGATGAGGCCCACCGCAATTAAATCGGTGACCGCGAGAAGACCTAAAGCAAGTCCTCCGATCAACCAAGTATTGTCGAGCGCATGTCTGACGACGAGAACAACTAAGAGGCAAGTCAGCGATTGATACGAGCCGAGACTCAGTTCGTAGCTCGTCACCCAGAGAAGTGCAAAAATCGCAGTCGAGACCGCAACTTCGGGTAAAGCCATTCGACTGGTGAGCGCGTAGAGTTCCCACAGAAATAAGAGACAAAAAAGATTTGAAAGGATCAGTACTAAACTCGCCGAAGTGAGCGGAGTCACTTTTTTTAAGAATGATCCTATCCAGTAAAATGGATTTTTCGTTTCTGAAATAATTTTTGCGTAGGGGAGAGGCGCCAAGGTATCGAGCACTTGAGCTTCGCGAGTCATCGCGATTTTATTTTTAAACTGTTCCATCAAAGCAGATGTGCTTTGAATGCGCTTTGAACTGACAGGTGCCATCGAGGCATTAATCGCCGCAAATGCAACGAACAATAAAATGAGTCGATGACAGGCAAAGGCTAGGAAGACTTTCCACATAGGGTAAGGATCATCATATCCTGATGCGGACTAAATTTCACCGAGCTTTTGTTTGAGTAGCGTCAATGCCACAATCGTCGCCGTTTCGACTCGCAGCTTATTTTTTCCTAAGCCTAAGCTTCGAGCGCCTGCTTCTTGTAAAAGCGTGATCTCTTGTGGCGAGAATCCGCCTTCGGCGCCGATGACCAGATCCACGGGAAGCTTCTCAGCTAAGATCAATTGGTCATTCCTCGAGTTTTCGTAGCAATAAATGAGGGCGTGCTTCGAATCCCGTGTGCGGACCCAGTCTGGGAGCTTTAACGGCGGTAAAACCGTCGGAAAAACTTGGAGTTCGCATTGCTTGCAGACTTCTGCAATGAGTCTGTTCCACCGGTCCTCATTCCACGAATCAGGATGAAGGCTGTGCTGGCTGAGAAGAGGTTGAAACGCTTTAACGCCGATTTCAGTGGCACGACGTATCAAAAAATCGATTGCGTTAGATTTGGAAATTCCAAACGCGAGTGTGACAAGGCTTTGAGAATCATCGGTCGAGATGGACTCGATTTTGACGAGAGCTGCTTTGGAGGAAGATTCTTGAACAATTGCTTTGGCGACAAGCCCTTTGCCGTCGATGAGTTCAACTGAATCGCCTTCCGTTAGTCGCAAAACTTTTGCGAGATGGTGAGATTCTTCTCGGCTCAGTGCGAGCGTTTCGCCCACTGAAATTTTATTTTGTATGAAAAAGCGAGCCATATTGGGTTTTTTCCTTCAACTTCACCCGATTGCGTCCTGCTTGCTTGGCTTCGTAGAGCGCTTGATCAGCGAATTCAAGGATTTTTGTAGCGTCATTACCGGCATTTGGAAAGGCCGCAAGCCCAAAACTTGCGGTGATTTGACCGTCATGACGAAAAGCTTCTTCGATCACGGTTTTCAAACGATTACAGATTTCAACGGCTTTTTCGGTCGGGGTTTCCGGAAGTAAGAGCACGAATTCATCGCCGCCAATTCGTGCGACGATGTCGGTTTTGCGAAGATTGATTGCGAAAATCTTCGCGAGAAGTTTTAAAATGCGATCTCCGAAAGCGTGTCCTTGAGAATCGTTAATCCGCTTAAACCCATCGACATCCACCATGGCTATTGCGAAGACGCGTTTGTAGCGCTGAGATCGTTCGACTTCTTGGTGAAAACGGTTTTCAAACTCACGTCGGTTCATGAGTTCAGTCAAGGGATCGGTCGAGGCGAGTAGACTGAGTTTTTCATTCGCTAAGCGCAGCTCAGCGGTTTTATCTTCGATGACTTTCTCGAGATTGAGTTTTAATTCCGCAACCGCTTTTTCCTTCTGGGCAAGCGCTTCCGTTCGTTGCAAAAGCTCTTTTTCTAATTTCTGTATGTAGTCCAATTTTTCCATGAAGAATGGCCTAAAAAAAGAGGAAGCGAAAGGGGATTCATTCCGGGAAGGCCGTTCTGGAAAAAACCCACTCTTTCGCTCCCACTCCATAGGAATGCAACTGCCAGACCAAGCGTTTAGACACGAATGACTTGGGTCAGTTTGTACAGAGTTTGAGCAAGGTGACTTTTTAGGGCTCTCGGTAAGCAAATATAAAGAGCGTGGAAAAATGTCATGCGGAACCCCGTCGTTGCGAGGAGCGGAGCGACGACTTGTCCCGCGCAACTTTAGCGGAGACGGAAGCAATCTCATTGCATAAGAGCGAATTGGTTGGGGGCTGGGATCGCTTTGCACGTGCAAGGTGAGACGGTTCTGTATTTTATTTTTAAGGGAAAGTGACGTAAGCGTGTTGCTTCCTTGTTTGAGATTACTTCTCCCCGTCATTGCGAGGAGGCAAAGCCGACGCGGCAACCTTTGTACAGCGCAAAAGATGGATGGCGAGTGGTGAAATTTACTTCGAAAATAGAACGAAATTATTCCGCGTTTTTTTCATTATATCGTCGATAAAACGATTGACTGCGGATCTGCTTTTGATACGGTTATCGACGATAAAGGAGTACAAAAATGAACCTCGCCCTCCACCACAAAGCTCTCTTCTGTGTAAAAAATTGCAGAACCTCTGAAAAAGAAATGATTCTAGTCCTCGAAGAAATCGATAAAGATAAAACCTACCTCGCTTTTGGTAAGCCAAGTCTCTGGAGATACTGTGTGGAGACTTTAGGACTGACAGAATCCGAAACCTATCGCTTCATCCAAGTCTCTCGCACGTCATCCAAAATTCCAGAACTGAAAGAAACTATTATTTCTGGCAATCTTTCCGTTGGAAAAGCCTCCCGAATCACCTCCGTCATCACTCCAGAGAATCAAGACACCTGGATACCGATGGCTCTCACCTCCACCCACCGCGAAATCGAAAGAGAAATTAGACAAGAGCACCCTAAGCCCATCCCGAAAGAAAGAATCAAAGTCCTCACCCCAACAAGAAGTGAACTAAGACTCTCTA
>CALCZU010000004.1 GCA_937903155.1 uncultured Bdellovibrionales bacterium | reverse complement strand
GCTTCGCTCCTCGCAACGACAGCCTGGAATAAACTATGTCATTAGAAACTTTTTTCAATCAGATCGAACGCGAAGATTTTTGTGACTTCTATGGTCGCGTGCAAAAAGTCCGTCGAGACTCCATTCGCTTTTTTATGCCTAATGTTCGAGTGGGCGCGCTTTGCGAAGTGGAAACTCTGGACGGTAATATTCCCGTCGAAATCGTCAGTCTCGATCCGAGCGGCCATGTCGGGATGCCTTTGAATGAACTTGGAAACGTGCGGTTGGGCGATCGAATTTACTTAAAGCAAGAAGAAGCTGTGATTAAAGTAGGCGAAGAACTTTTGGGGCAAGTCATTGATTCGACCTGCATCCCTTATAGTAACGAAAAATTGAATTTAAAAGATACGGTTCCCCTCTATGGCGGAATGTTAAATCCAATGGATCGGATGATCATCCGAGAGCCGTTGGATGTCGGCGTGCGTGCGCTCAATGCTTGTTTAACGACGGGTAAAGGGCAACGACAGGGCGTTTTCGCAGGTTCGGGTGTGGGAAAAAGCGTTCTTCTTGGAATGATGGCGCGAATGACCGAAGCCGATGTGGTCGTGATTGGCCTTATCGGTGAGCGCGGACGTGAGGTTCGAGAGTTTATTGCTCATGAACTGGGAGAAGAAGGGCTTAAGAAAAGCGTTTTAATCGTCGAGACCGCCGATAAATCTGCGGTCCGTCGAGTGCGTGGTGCTTTCACTGCCACGGCGATTGCCGAGTATTTTAGAAATAAGAAGAAAAATGTTTTACTCTTGATGGACTCTTTGACCCGCTTTGCGATGGCACAAAGAGAAATCGGGATGGCTGCCGGCGAACCGCCGACAACCAAAGGATATACTCCATCCGTATTCAGCTTACTTTCGAAGTTAGTCGAACGCGCTGGCAACTGGGGAGAGAATGGATCGATTACAGGTCTGTATACCGTTTTAGTCGAAGGTGATGATTTGGAAGATCCGGTAGCGGATGCGGCCCGAGCAATTTTGGATGGCCATATTGTTCTGGCGCGACGTCTTGCGAATCGCGGACATTATCCTGCCGTCGACGTCCTAACCAGCGTGAGTCGTGTGATGGACCAAGTGGTCTCTAAAGAACACAGTAAGCGCGCGAGAAAAATCAAAGAATTGTTGTCTCTGTATCACGAAAACGAAGATGCCATCCATTACGGGATGTATCTGAGAGGAACAGATCCAACAATCGATGAGGCGATAGAAAAAGAACAAAAGATCGTGGCGCTGCTTCGACAGGGGCGAGACGAAGACTCAAACTTCGAAGCCGCCGAAAAAGGCGTTATGCAAATTTTTGGTAATGTATGAAGTTCCAATTTCGCCTCGAAAAAATGCTTCACTTCACGCATATGCGTGAATCTATGAAAAAAGCGGAGATAGCTCACTTGCAAAATGATTTAGTCATATTAAGCGACCGAAAAAAGAAGCTGATAGACGACGCGCGCAATCTTTTAGACAAACAATATCAAAACCTGGAGAACGGATTACAAAATCTCCACTACTCAAGTCAAAAAGTGCTTTTAAATATCAAGGAATCCGAACGTTTGGATGGAATGATCATTAACACTCAGGAAAAATTGGATTTCCGAGTCAATGAACTCCATACCCTGATGCAGAAAAGAAAAGGGCTAGAGAAGTTAAGAGAAAAGAAACTAGCCGAATTTACCCTTGCAAAAAATCGCAAGGAACAACACGCATTAGATGAACTTTTTGTTTTATCAAAAGGAAGACAATCATGAAATGGCAATACTGGGTATCGACGATTCTTTTAAGCTTAACGGTGGGAATCGTGGGATGGCTTTGCATTGAACTGAATCTCGTAGGATCAAGTGAATCGATTGCGGCTGACAGTGCACCCGTTGCGAATGCCGAGTTATCGCAGGAATACGATGTCCGAGAAAAAGTTCTCCAAGAAAAAGAACGCGGACTAAAAGACCGCGAAGGAATTTTAAAAGAACGCGCAGGCAATTACGAAAAATCGCTCTCAGAACTTGCAAAAAAGTACAAAGATCGCGAAGCCATCGAAAAAAAGAAGTACGAAGAAAAAGAAGCTCAGTTCAAAGCGAAATTGGCTCAGAAAGATGCCGAAATCAAATCCCTCAAAGATGAGATGTCTAAAGTCGTCGACCGTCGGGTTCTTGCGTTCAAATCCGTCTACGAGAAGATGGAGGCAAAGAAGGCGGCTAAGGTTCTCGAAGAAATGGACATCACGCTTGCAAATCAGATCTTAACCGACATGAAGCAAGAGCGCGCCGCGGATATCTTGGGTAAAATGCCTGCCGAAAAAGCGAGGCTCATTACTGAAAAAACTTTAGGCAAGCGAAAAATTGCCACAACGAATTCTTCGAAAGAAGAAGGTCAATGAAGTACGAGTCAGAGAAGTAAAATGAAAGGGGGTGAAAAATGAGATGCTTAATTCTACAGCTATAGGCAATCGCGGAATATCAAATTCCGCGCTACAGCAAAGTTTGGGCACTGATGTTAGCGTGTCTGGGACAGGAGATTTCGATTTCTTAAACTACCTCTTGGGCCTCCAGACCGCCCCGACAGATGTGGCTGCTGATGTAAATGTCTTGTCTCTCAAAACAGGGGATAAGGAATCCAATCAGGAAGAGGCTCTTTTGTCAGTCTTTGACAATAAAGACCAGCAACTTGTGAATCCGATGTTAGCGCAAGTTGTGCAAACTCCTGACAACAAGGCGGCATTACTCGTAAAAGAATCAACCAGCGAAACGCTGAATGATACTTTGAAAGGTGATGTTATCAGCGATCGCAATAATCAAAAAACCCAATCGATGTATGATTTTTCAAAAGGAATGATCATTGAGAATGATACGACCAATGCGAAGGACGTAAATCTTAAAGCAGAGGGCATGGAAAAACCCATGACCGCTCAAAACCCAGTCGGCGAAGCGAATGCTAAAATCGTCGATAAAAGTTATGAGAAATCTGTTCAAGTAGCAAAAGAAACACAAGCCTCGCAGAAGTTGGACAGTGATAAAACCTCGGTGAAAAATCAGGAAGTCGGACAAGATATTTCCAATGTGGTGCACAGAAGTGCTGTCACAAAGGATAGTTTTGAAGTCGCAGAGGGTGGCAGAAAACATTCGAAAGAGGGGGAGGAAGAATTATTTCCGACCCAAGTCGAAAGTGGATCGCAACACCTCCAAGCGCTTCATCCCGATTTATCCGTAGGGAAGCAAAAGCCAACTGATAAACCTTCAACTCTTCCAGAAGTTTTTTCAAAAGTGGAGTCGATGGTTCACACGGGAGGCGGAAAGATGACGATTACTCTAA
The DNA here is from genome assembly GCA_937903155.1 of uncultured Bdellovibrionales bacterium. Classification (GTDB taxonomy): domain Bacteria; phylum Bdellovibrionota; class FAC87; order UBA2466; family UBA2466; genus CALCZU01. Next base: position 5,458 of record CALCZU010000004.1, on the reverse strand, counting down.
ATCCTCCGTCGCTCGGTCAAGTGGAAGTCAAAGTGAGTACCAAAGGGAAAAACGTTGAAATCGAAATGAAATCAACGAACGAATTTGCGAAAACCGCACTTGAAAATCACGTGGCAGAGCTAAAGACCTCAATGCAGGCGCAAGATCTCGTGCTCCAGAAGATGGAAGTTCACGTGAACCTTGATATGGGTGACAAAAACATGTTTGGTGGGCAGTTTTCTCAAAATCAAACAGGTGGAAATCCGTATCAACAGAATTCTTCTGGGTTCCGCGAACAATCTGGAAACACAGGATCTTCGTTTAAGAATTTCGGTACCTCTCAGAGCGTCGCCGCAGTTTCCAGCAGAAATGAATGGAAACCTGCAGCAAGCGTTTCGGGAAGAGTCGATATTCGCGTATAAAAAAATCATCCCCGAGTTCGATAGTCTCGAGCTCGGGGATATATAAAAAGGTGTCATATGAAGGAAATCTCAGCGTCGGTACCTCAACATCTCTTAATGGATGATAAGGCGCCGCCAGTGAAAGCGAAAAATGCCCTCGGCAAGGACGATTTTATGAAATTGCTGATGACACAATTGACTCACCAGGATCCGTTGAAGCCAATGGAACACCAAGAATTTTCTGCTCAGTTAGCTCAGTTTGGTTCTTTAGAGCAGCTGCAGAACATCGATAAGGGTATCCAAGGCTTGCAGGGTGGAGCCGGCAATGAGGCAAAGCTTTCAGCGCTTTCTATGATTGGTAAGAAAGTTCAGACTGTAGGGAATGAGGTTCAGCTTGTCCAAGGACAACCTGTTTCCTTAAAGTATCAACCCAAAGATGGACTGACACCGATCAAAGCGGCGGTTTACGCGGAAAATGGCGGAACGCTCATCCGTGAAATTCCGATAGACGCCCGCGCAGAAGGTGCAGAGATTACCTGGGATGGAAAAGACGCCGAAGGTAAAGAAATGTCGGCAGGTCGTTACACCTTTAGAGTGCAGGGTGTAGACAAGACGGGTCAGTCCTCAGAAATGGGAACTGAGCTTTCTGGAAAAGTGACCGGAGTCGACATGGAGGGCAAAGATACGGTTCTTCTCGTTCAGACGCCTAATGGCAGCTCGAGAGTGGATATGGCTAAGGTGAAACATGTCACGATTGATGACGATTCATCCAAAGCTGCCACTCAAAAAGTTGCACCTGGCGAAAAGGATGGTAAGATCAAATCAGGGCCCCTTCAGAGCAAAGTCACTCCAGAAAAAATAGCGCAGTTAGTTGAGAATGAATCAGAAGCTGAATCGACTGAGGAAAGCGATGTGACTAGTCGGCTCTGGCACGGAATGCCCTCACAATTCCGTTAATTGAATAGGAGAATGGTTCCTTGAGTATCTCGGAAATCTACAGAGGTATCGTCACTAATCCCAGTGTGGACACCAAAGGTCCGCAAGGGGGAGTTACGCCCTCGAGACCCGACAAACCGAACGGGCCTTCAGAATTCCAAGCACTCCTCGAAAAAGAAACTCATTCGACTATTAATCTATCCCAGCATGCCGAAACTCGCATCCGCTCTCGAGAAATTCCCTGGAATGCCGATCTTGAAAAGAGAATCGCCGGTGGAATGGATCAAGCGCAAAGTAAGGGAAGCAAAGAGGCGCTCATCATCGCAGGTGATATTGCGGTGATCGCCAACGTGAAATCCCGAACGGTCGTGACAGCAATGGATCGATCTCAACTCAAAGAGCGTGTGTTTACCAATATCGATAGCGCAGTACTCGTTTAATAATCAAATCAATCTTGCGGTCTTAAGCTGACACTTAAGGCTGTTTTTAATTAACCCCAAAGCTGGCCCGTGGAAAACGGAAGCTTTGGTTATCTGAACTCTATTCACTAGAGTTTAATACCAAGGAGAAAAACATGGGTGTAGTGTCTTCAATGGCTACGTCGATCTCTGGTCTTGAGACCAATGGTCAGGCGCTAGCGGTGATCTCTGACAATATCGTCAATGCTCAAACAACCGGGTTCAAATCTGCTCGCGCAGAATTCCAAAATATTCTTTCACAGGATATCGGAATGGGCGGCGGCGGAGGAATGCAAATTGGTCGAGGCTCGACAGTCGCGGGTGTCACCAACATGCTTTCTCAAGGTCCCGTCACTCACACGGATCGCGGTACAGATCTCGCGATGAGTGGAAATGGTTTCTTCGTCGTCAAGGGCGATGGAACAGGACAAACGTATACTCGTGACGGAAGTTTTCGTTTCGATAAAGACGGCTGGCTTGTGAATTTAAAAGGTGGAAGAGTGCAAGCCTATGAAGCGACTCCCACCGGTCAAGTCACAGGTAAATTAACGGACGTTCGAATTCCTTACAATACCGTTCCCGCTCGTCCGACCAATAAAATCGATTTACATATGAACTTAGATGCTCGAGTTCCTGTCAGTCTTCCTTTGGATCCGTTGAAGCCAGAAGAGACGGCACAATTCACTTCGGGATTACAAGTTTTTGATTCCGTCGGAAATGCTCAGCCTTTGACAGTGTATTTTAACAAAACGCAAGATTCCCAATGGGAATGGCATGCGATGACAGATGGTGCAAACTTACAAGGGGGAACCGCAGGAACTCCTACGGAAGTTATGACCGGAAGTCTTCTGTTTGATGCCAGCGGAAAACTCCAGAATGAAACTCAAACGATCGTGAACTCCAACTTCTCAAATGGAGCGATTCCCGACCAAAATCTAAGAGTGGATTTCGGCGATACCATTGATGGTGGTGGCACGGGTGAAAAAGGGACGACTCAATATGGTTCGAAGAGTGCGACCTTCCGTAACATTCAAGATGGTTGGTCTGCAGGTGTTCTCGCGGACGTCGGAATTGATGCAGACGGAGTGGTGACGGGCGTTTATACCAACGGCCAAAACCGAGTCTTGGGACAAATTGCAGTCGCGCGTTTTGAAGCGACAGAACGTTTGTCAAAAGTCGGTGAAAACCAATTCCGTGAAAGCGTTCAATCCGGTCAACCTTTGATTGGAAAAGCGAATACCAACGGACGTGGAACGATTATGACGAAATCTTTAGAACAGTCGAATGTCGACTTAGCGAAAGAATTCGTGGAAATGATCAAAGCCCAACGTGGATTCCAAGCTTCGGCGAAGGGCGTGACCACTGCGAATGAGATGTTGGATGAAATCATTAACATCAAAGGCAGATAGTCTTTTAATCTAATTTAAGCGAGAGCCCGGGTCGAAAGATCCGGGCTTTTGTTTTTTAAAGGGGAGTATGCTAAATTTTTGCGCATGAAAACTCTTATTATTTCCTTACTCACATTGGCCTCAACTTTTTCATTCTCGGCTTCGCGAGAGATTGTCATCAAAACTGAAAAAATCGGTGAAGCAGTCCACTGGATGCCCGCAAAAATCGAAGTCACTCCGGGCGAAACGATCAAGCTCGTTGCAAAGCATGACCTCGAAGGAGGATTTGATTTCCACGGATTGAATATTCCCGTTTTAAAGATTCAGAAAAAAGTCGATCGTCACAAACCACTTACGATGGACGTCACGATTCCGAAGACTTTGAAACCAGGCGATTACGAAATTACTTGTCACTTTCATCCGAAACACGTCGGTGCAACTTTAAATGTTGCTGTGACCGCGGCGAAGTAAGGTTCGGTCGGAAGCTTTAGTCAGAGTGTTCATCCTCTTGCGGGTGAAGTCTTTGCATTTTTTTGAGTTGTTTTTGGATAAGGAAATCTCTGACTTCGGGAGAGAGTGCTCCCAAAAATAAAGTGTAGTGGCGGACGTATGCGACTCGACCATAGAGTGCTCGCTCGTCGGGAGTTTTCGTCTGAGAAGGCATTCGCAAACGCTTGCCCGCGTTTTTAAGCCGCGTTGTAAAAGCCATAAAGTCTTCCGCGACGGAAAGAATTTTTTCTTCGGAGAGAGTTGGGCGACCCGCTTTATTCGGACGAGCTTCATTTAATTTTTGCCGCTCTTCTCTCCAAGTAGAATCCTGAGGTTCGAGTCCTAGGGCAACTCTGGAAAAATCATGGATCTCAGTGAGAAATTCGGGATCGAAGCGGTAAAGATAGACGAGCTCTGCTAAAGGTTTTTCCTGTTGAGAATTGCCCGGAAGTACAAATGAGTCAGTTTCTTCAGCTTGTGAATCGATGAAAGCGTTGAGTTGGATTGCTGTAAGCCATCCCTTTCTGGAGTTGTCGAGAAGGCATCTCGCTTTCTCAGAAAGTCCGGCTCGAAAATCAGGATTTGATTTCAGGATCTTAATCCTTTGGGCTAAGGCCGACTCCTCCTTATCTGAATGCATTGGCATTCGGAGGAGTTTTCCATTCTTCTCCAGGCTGAGAATAAAACTTTCGAAATCATCGACTAGTTTTTGAATGGCTCTGTCAGCGACTTCAACGCGGACCCGTCCCGGACCTTCTTTTTCCAGAAGCGTAATGACATAGGCGGGAAGAATTTCTAAAAACTCAGTGTCATGCTGATACCTTTTTAGTCTTTGAGCTAGAAGATTCTCTTCGCTCGCAGATGCAGAGGTTTTCGGAATGGTTGGAGGCTTCCCGCTCTCTTCAAGAACTTTCAAAAATTGAAGCAAATCTCGAGCAGCCCTTCGTGCCGCCTCTTGCCGCAATTCAAGCCGTGTTCGTGTCTGGGGTGGGAGAGTGGAGAGAGTTCCCCCTGAGCTCCGATCGTCCATCGCGAGAAAAGCACGCACACAAGGCAAATTCTGCGCTGGTAAAATGGCGGCGAGAGAATGCATCGAGAAGAACGCTACGTACGCACACAAATTTAGAAAAGAAATCTTCATGACAATTTAGGGAGCGCATCCTAGTCGATTCGCCGCCGAAGGATCAAGCAGCAAGAAACGTCACCTGCGAAGTTGAGCTTTTGTCTACGTTTACAGGCGGTTATCACTGCTGATGGCTGTTCGCAGTTGGCGGCATCGCGGCAGTCCGGCAAGGCGGACCGCGGTTACGGCGCGCGTCCTGTATTTAGCAGCTTGAAGACGCTAGCGGCGAGATGATCGAGTAGATCAATTTCTTTCTCATCGAACATTTCGTATTCAAGTTGAACGATGCTCTGACATTCTCGGATACTGCCAAAAGCCATTTGGTAGAACCTCCGCCTATCCGCATCCGAGGCTCTGCCCCATCCTTCGCTCAAGTTGGGAGCCACACTAGAAGAAGCCCGCTGTAACTGCCCTTTTAACGAGGATGGGAGCTGCTTAACGCGAACCCTCCTGTAAAATTGAACGGCCAATTCATGACATCTTAGATTCATTTGATTTTTTCTCCTTCCGAAAAAAATGGTTTGCACCGCGATGAAAACCATTTTTTTCGGAAGGAGAAAAAATCAATGGATCGTTTCAGAACATATGAATTGGCCGTTCAATTTTACAGGAGGGTTTCTTCGCTACGAATTCCAACTCATTTAAAAGGGCAGTTACAGCGGGCTTCTTCTAGTGTCGCTTTGA
>CALCZU010000003.1 GCA_937903155.1 uncultured Bdellovibrionales bacterium | reverse complement strand
ACAGCCAAAACCAAAGCGCAGGTCGAAGAGGTGTTTGAAAAAGGAAAATACGCAATCGATCTCTATCTCTTTGGTCACTTCGGAGATGGCAGTCCTCATCTAAATTTATTACGGCCCGAAAAAGTGGATTTAAAAAAGTTTGATGAAGAATGTAAGAGATTAGAAGAGTCATTCTTTCCGCTTTTTAAAAAATATCACGGAAGTGCTTCCGCCGAACATGGAGTGGGGCTGCTCAAAAAGAATTGGCTCAAATACAGTCGCAGTCCTATCGAAATGCAGCTCTTTCGCGCGTTGAAAAAAGCGTTTGATCCCCACCAGCTTTTGAACCCCGGCAAGATCATTGATGAATCTTAATTAAAACGCTCGTTTAGCCTTAAACAAAGAACGCTTCTTCACAGAAGTTAAAATGAATTAAGAGTTTTGCGCTTAAAAATCCTCGCAAGCCTTTAAACTAAATAAACAGCCATTATTCAGGTCTGACGCCCATTCTACCGCGTGAGTTTTTTGTTTCAGTCCTCTTATCTTGCAACGAGTTAATCATCCCATCCTGAATAGTTTCCCAACCCCCCATTTGGAGATTTCTATGAGATACGTCTTTCTATTTTTAGGTATGAGTGTTTGTTTTGCATCGTCTTACGCGGTCACAAACCGAAATGGTTTTGCAGAAAACCCGAACGCCACGAATCAAGCCCTGTTAGTCGGAGTCGCTTACAGTCTTCCGGGGATTGATCTCGACATCAAGAATGTCGACGAAATGTTGAAAGATCCTGCGTATCGTTTTTCTACCAAAGTCATTCGAGACAATGAGGGGACTGTCGAAAATGTCCTTCAGAGTCTCAAATCCCTTTCAGCATCGATTAAAGATTCGGGAACCTTACTGTTCTATTTTTCGGGGCACGGCGGAATTGGTGATATCGCATTAGCCAATGACCTTTCGGCAACACCCACTCAAATCCGAGACGCAATTACTGCCGGCCGAGCAGGACTGCCTCCACTCGAACGATTGGTGTTGATGTATGATTCCTGCCACGCGGGATCAATGGTCGATCCGATGCGAAAAGGCTTATCATTCTTCGATTCTTTAAGTCTCTCAAACGCAATGGCAGATCAACTGGCGGAAACGTTCAGTGGAAATCGAGCCGAAGCGTATTGGAAAAAACTTTTTGTTTTTGCGGCGTCGCGGGCGGAAGAAACTTCTGGAGCCATGGCGAATGGTTCCATCTTCACTTTAGCCATGCAACAAGCTTACAAAGAAGTGAGTCAATCAAACGGAACCATCAGCGAATTCGTCGATCTGACGAAACGCTATTCGTTTGGTGGACAACATCCTGTCGAGAGATTGGTTCCGACAAGCCTCTATCAAGAAAAACTCCGTTAACCGATTTACGGAGTGTAAGCGCCGCCCGTATTCGAATTGCCGTACATTCCCCAGATCAAAAATTTAGATCCTGTCCAAAACGCATGGGTGGAGTATCGCTCGCTGGGAGCATTGAGTGTCGCCATCGCACTCCAAGTAGCTGCGGCGTAGTTGTAAATGCCACCGGTGTTTACGACGTCACCGTCGTATCCGCTCCAGACAATAAATTTAGAACCGGTCCAACCCCCTCGTACGATGGATCTTGGGGAAGGAGCACCGAGAGTGGTGAGAGGTGACCAGGTGTTCAAAAGAGGATTGTAAATCGCGCCCGTATTGACTGAAGTTGAGAAGGACGTATTGGTAGCACCCCCCCAAATAATCCAATTGGACGTTGCCCATGCCGAAGCGGCGTAGAAACGTGGGGACGGAGCACTCAACGTTGGAAGTGCCGTCCAAGTGTTTGTGAGAGGAGTATAACTTCCTCCCGTATTGACCAAAGTAGGACTATTATTTCCGTTGTTGGTGTAACCACCGAAGACAATCAATTTTGTCCCGGTCCAGGCGAATTCAAAATTATCGCGCCCTGAGGGGGCGGCTAGCGTGCTGATAGCGGTCCAGGAATTTGTAGTCGGATTATAAATTCCACCGTTATTGCCTAGAGAGGTCGACGAACTTCCTGATTTTAATTCTTTTCCCCAAAAAGCAATTCCCGTTCCTACCCAAGGTGCCCAGGGATTATTTGCGTCGGCAGAAATTCTTCCTGCGGGAGCGCCGAGCGTTGCCATCGTTGTCCAATTATTCGCTGCGGGATCGTAAAGTGCTCCGGTATTTAAATAATTTCCGCCACCCCACACCGCCATTTTTGTTCCCGTCCAAGACGAGATAGATTCTGAACGGGCCGAGGGGGCGCCGGCAGTGGCCATATTCGACCAGCTATTGGCGACGGGATCATATTTACCGCCAGTGTTGGTGCTTCCGCCCCAAATGAGCAACAGGCTTCCCGTCCACTGGCTTGTGAAAAGAGTTCTGCTTGAAGGAGCGCCAACCGTCGTTGTTTTAGACCAACTGTTCACCGTCACGGTCGTAAACGATCCGGAGGTAGTTCCGATCTTCGAAAGCGCCCCTCCGTTTACTAACGTCGTACTTTGCGCCCTTCCAACTCCATAATAGTCAGTAGCGGATCCATTGAGATAAAGGCCATAGTTCAAAACATCATCTGCCAGCCCGCCGCCTTGTGTTTGAATCCCGTTTGTTCCAAACGTTGCCGCCATCGTTCCAGAGATATTCATTTGCGAAGCAAGGTAATCATAGTTGCTTCCGTTAAATATCGTTCCGACGGCATTAATCGTTGTTCCGGTCGGAGGGGTTGACACCGCATTGAGAATGCAGGCGTTTGAAACATTCGCGGTGAAAAGAGTAATGCCTTGATTGGCGGTTCCCCCTGTGAGCGGAGAGGGAACGCTGCCAAAGGAAGTATTCAGATTTCCAGTGGCCGTTGAGTGAGCTGTGACCGCGCATCTCCAGGGAGATGAAGTATCTTTTCGATTAGAACCCGTGGTGATGACGTTTGTGCCAATGACCGCAATTCCAGAAGGAATCGAGTCTGCGGCGCCTCCTGAAATCGCTGTCGTGAAATTCACGGCAGTTCCCCAAGGAGCTCCCGCAGCGGCTAAGGATGTGTTGAATTGGTGGATATAAAAACCATGGTTTGCGGTCGTTTCAGTACTGGCAGTGTAGTATTTTGAATTTGCACTATCGAATGCAATCGCAACCGCCGTCCCATTAATTCCCGAAATGGATGTGGTCGTCCCGTATTGCGCACCGGTGTCTTGATCAAACGCGGCAATAAAAGGGTGAAATACTCCGGGGGAATATTTGCCGATTGCGCCTGTGATGACGATCGTCCCATGATTTCCGGCATTGCCTGTGACTGAGTCATAGATTGCACCGCGAATCAAAGCGTGACCGTTTGTGGAATCGCCGCCCAGAGAAGTTTTTTTAATTCCATTGGTTCCAAAACCAGTATCGAGATTGCCGGACGCATCAAATTTTACGAGGTAAATATCGTAAAATCCATTAGGGGTCATGCTACGGCAAGCGGCGATAAAGCCGTCATAAGCATAAACGACCGCATTGCAAAGATTGTCGCCTGCAGCGCCACCGAAATCCAATAAGATTTTTCCGGGAGTCGCGCTGTTGATATTGAAATTAGTGTCTTGGCCACCTGACGATTTATTGTAAGAAGCGATCAGGCCTTGGTACTGGTTTGCGGAAGTCACCCAAGTACGACCTACCGAAATGAAATTGGTTGCGGCATTGTCTTTTTGTGCTCCGGCTCTTAACACCATCTGATTGACGTCGAAATCAATCTCGCCGTACGAGTAAGCAAATCGAGGTAAGGTCAAAAGGGATAGAATTTGAAGTAAGAGAAAGATTTACCCTCCCGGATTTAAAACCATTGGCGTGATGATTTGCTCGTTCTCGTCTCGAGTTTCGCGGCTCACTTTTTCGCGTCGTGGCGCTTCCTCTTCAGAAGTATTTCCAAAGCTATCTCCTGTCGCAACTTCTCCATCAGGTAATAGCTTTCCGTAAGCTTCTTCGGGAGACAGAATTTTCCCGCATCCAGTTAACGCACTGAGAAGAACCGCGATGGTAAGTATGAAATTAAAGAGTCTCATTATGTCTCTTTTCGGGTATTTGACTGAAAAAATTGAACAAAATTTGTTGAAACGATCATAATCGTTTTTGCAAAGCGTTGGAAAAGCCGATGAGAAAACCAAATTTTGTTTAAAAAAACTCTGTCACTAGAGCCCGTTTCAACCGTTATAATAGGTAGGACTTTTCTCAATTTATCCCAACACCCTAAAACACACTCATTTGCCGGAGCCCTATGTTTAAATTACCGTCTTTTATACTGCTCACGTTTTTAACGCTTCATTCTCTTCCGCCGAAAGCTTTTTCTGAAAGCGAACGTTTTCACACTCGATATTGTGAGTGTCGCGGATCGGGCAATGACAGACGACTTTGGCTATATGCTTCGGATATTGGGGGATGGCGTTTGATTGCTGAAAAATTAAGCTCTTACGAATGTTTGAACGCTCTTCGTTATCCGCCCTGTGTTTAATCGTCGTTAGAATTCAGAGATTGGCGATGCTTTGCCCGGCAATCCATCCGCTAGACCACGCGTTTTGGAAATTAAATCCACCCGTGATTCCGTCGACATCCATGATTTCGCCGGCAAAATAAAGTCCGGGACAAATCCGACTTTGCATCGTTTTAAAATCAATTTCTTTAAGACTCACTCCACCGGCTGTCACAAACTCTTCTTTAAAAACGCCTTTGCCAGTGACGAGGTATTTTGCCTCGGTCAATTCTTGCGCTATTCGTTGGAGCATGGCTTTGGTGAGGGAGGCCCAGTTCAAATTTGCAGGAATCTGAAGCGTTTCGCAAGTGCGCGCCCAAAATCTTTTGGTGACCGGCAGCGCCGGGTCGGTGTGAATGTTTTTTCGCGTGTTTTCGTTTTTATGTTTTGAGATCTTTTCGATAGCGGTTAGGAGATTTTCGCCGGAAAGAAAATTTATTTTAAGGTCTGCTTGGTAGTGACTTTCGAAAAGTTCTCGCGCGACCCACGCCGAAAGTTTTAAAACAGCGGGTCCACTCAATCCCCAGTGAGTAATGAGAAGCGGGCCTCTCTGCAGAAAACTTTTTTCAGATTCTTTTGGAAGAAGCGAAAGTGTTGCATCTTGGAAGCTTAGACCTTCAAGACCCATAAGTCGGGGATCTTCAATATTGAAAGTGAAAAGAGAAGGAACGGAAGGAATGAGGGTGTGCCCTAAACTTCGTGCTAACTCGTAACCGGATGCCGAGCCCCCCGTTGCGAGCACGACTTGATCAAATAAAGAAGGCGAGTCCCCAAACGAAAATTTTTTGAGACTCGAATCGTAGGTGATTTTCTTTATCCGAGATTCGAGTTCTACTTTGACTCTCGAGTTTTCGGCGGCTTGCCTCAAGCATTGAGCGATCGTTTCAGAACGGTCGGTTGTCGGAAACATTCTTCCATCTTTTTCGATTTTTAGAGGCACTCCACGCTTTTCAAACCAAGCGACTGTATCTTTGGGTTGAAAACGGCTAAAGGGGCTCCGCAATTCTTTAAATCCTCTCGGATAGTTTTTAACAAGTTCTGCAGGTTCAAAGCAGTGGTGAGTGACGTTGCAGCGTCCGCCGCCCGAAACTAAAACTTTGGCGAGTGGCTTCGAAGTGCCTTCGAAGAGGATGGTCTCACAGTTAGGATTATTTTCGGCGCAAGTGATGGCGGCAAAATATCCGGAGGCACCGCCTCCCACGACTGCGACTCGTCTTTTAATCATCCGCGCATCATACACTGAACTGGGACTTTTTGGAGTCGGATATGTTAAAGTGTGCCCATGAAATTAAAAGAAAAACAAAAATACTTACAGCATGGGGGCGATTTTTCGAAGTTCGCCCGAATCGTTGCGTTTGGATCGGGAAGACCCGGAACCTTTGCGTTCGCATGCATTCTTATTTTAGTCTGGGGAACCACGGGACCGCTTTTCCACTTTAGCGACACCTGGCAATTGGTGATCAATACCGGCACGACCATCATCACTTTTTTAATGGTTTTTCTGATTCAAAATACTCAAAACAGAGATAGCCAAGCAACTCAGCTGAAACTGGACGAAATTATTCGCTCCATAGAGGGCGCTCACATAGCACTCCTTGATTTAGAAGAGCTGACAGATCGAGAAATCAAGGAAGTTCGCGATAAATATTTGAAATTGGCTAAAAAAGGTCGAGAAGCTTTAAGACAAGGTGGAACAGATACTGGCACTCAAGAATGCGACTAATCTTCAGCACTATCCGGGTTGCTATTTTTAAATCAAGAGACTAGATTGCCGGACGTCGAGAGTTTGGGGAAGTCCGGTGAGAATCCGGCGCTGTGCCGCAACGGTATTCGAGAAGGTTCTCGTAAGCCCGATTACCAAATGGGTTGTATTCCCGAGCAGGAGAAGTCATGTTCCGTCATTTTCTATTTATCTTTATTACCCTTTCAATTTTTTCAACTTCAAGTGAAGCGGTTATCGTTTCGCGCCGTCAATTTTTGGTGACTTGTGGAGTCCTAGCGGGCGGATTGAACCATCCCGACTATCATACTTTTGGTGTCGATAGTTTCGGAAGAACTGTAAAAGATATTCTAAATGAAACTCGCTTTGGTTTGACTCCGGTCGTCTCCGAACGTCTTCGAAGACATCTTCAAAATAAAATTTGGGAAGCGATTGATCCTACAACCTTGCAGAAGCCAGAACGAGTCTCACTGACGTTTGCGGTTTGGATAGAAAAAGACCAGTATCTTTATCTCACCCCAACCTTTGAAGCGGTTCCCTTCGGCCCCGGTGAGAGCACCGAACCAAACAGAACTCTCCGAAGAATCGAGTATTTTGAAAAGGCCGATTCGAAACCCAGTCTGTTAAAGTCGATTCCTTACTATGTTGCGGGAAAGCCTTCAGAGACATCCGTCATTATCTTAGGTCCCGAACATCGAAATACAGACGCGCAGGATCTGACGCTGCGGTAGTTTTGGTCTAAAAACTGCAGCTTCTCCTCAATGGAAGAATTGGTGCAGGAGAGTACATGCTGAATACAGATACCTTGTTGATAATTGTCTTATCTCTAATCAATATCTCGTGCCTCGTTCGGTTAAATCACCTGCGAAAAGAGAAGATCAAAACTCACAAAAAAGTCCGACAACTCAGTCGCACAATCGAAAAGCTCGATTCTGAAAACGGACAACTTTGGTATAAGATTTCGAAAAATCAAGGCATGCACGGGACGGATGCGGATGAGTCTTCCTTTACAGTGACATCGCTTTAACCATTTTACGTTATGAGAAAATTATTTATTTTCATTTTATCGATTTTTCTATCTCCGGCGTTCCTACGTTGCGAAGAAAAACCGAAAGCGCATGAGCCAAATCCTGTGGTAAAAGGCCGCGCAGAAATCGATTCCGATGCAATCTACGCGAAAAAACCGGCTCGACCTTTCGAAGAGGCTCAGGAGGCGCTTTTAAAAGAAGCTTTTGATAGCCGAAAAAAAATAAATGAAATCGGCCAGGAATTCGAAGAGAAATACGGCGAATCCCCCTACCTGCAGATTGTCGAAACCCGGTTAAAATTCATTCGAGAAAATATGAAGAGTCCAAAAGGCGTTTCAGCCCAAAACGCATTTTTTTACCAAAACAGGGAAAACGTTTTAGCTAAAGCGAAGGATGCGGAGGCTGCGCTTAAAATTATCAACAGTGCGAGTAATAAAATTGCCAAATTGACGATAGGCAAAGAGATTTGCAATTCCATCTACTCAAACGAACGCCTTGGGTCTCGGTCCGAAGCCTTCATCACTGAGAAGAAATTGAAAACCTATAAAAATAATGCGGGCGCCAATTTTTCGATTAAAGTCGAGGATGGATCCTATTTCACTTTTTGCGAGTTTCCACGCTACACTCGATTTCTTTTACATTTTGATAAAGAATTGAAACTCGTCGAGGTTTATCAGAGCGACCGTTACACCGATAATCATCCCGAGTCTAAAAATACCGTTCGGTTGTGGAGAGGCCTTGATTTTCGAATGCTGAAAACAGAAGAGGTTTCTCCAAAAGATGGTACGACGTATGACCCTCTCTATAAATTGATTCTGAAACCTAAAGATTCAGAGGAAAATAGGCATGAATTAATGACCTCTATCACTTACGGTCATTCGGGATCAAACGTTCGGGCGTTAAATAGTTCTGGTGTCGGCAAAGTTGAAATTTTTGGTCAGAATAAAAAATATTCTTACGACTTCAAAAACCTAATCGAAGAGACAAACGAATTTTATTGGGATGACTGATCCCACGAGACGGAAATAAAAAAGCCAGCTCCTTCCGATGGGAAAGAACTGGCTTGATTAAACCGAAACAATTAGTTTTGTGTGTCTGAATTGAGGTCGACTGTAGTGTAAGTCGCTCCCGCGTACGCGGCACCAAACGCTTCAGTCGTCTTGTGAGACGTGTTCGTCAAAACGAAACTCGGGTCTGTTGTAAAGAGCGGGAGTCCGGTTCCGCATGTCGTTGCTGTTTCAGAGGAGCTTGTGTAGCAGTATGTATTTGTGACTTCGCTCCAGTTTCCGATCGTGTTGTATTGGCTCGTGGCTGTTGGAGTTGCGCTGGCTCCATTAGTTGCTTGCCATGCACGTGCTTTGATGCCCGTTGTGGGATTTCCGCTGGCACTCACAACGACTCCGCCGTAACCCGTTTGTCCGGGAGGTGCTTGAACATTCGAGTAAGCGAATGAAACGGATTCTAAAGACGTCGGACTTCCGTTCGACATCGCTAAATCGGCATAAATACGGATGTGACGATTCCAACCGCAGCTACCGCTGGTCGAGCAATCAATTCTTTCCATGCGTCCTTCGTAACGAAGCTCGCCTGTCGAAGTATCAAACGATCCGGCAAATGCGCCTGTTCGGTTGGTTTCCGCTTCCATCGAAGCGAATTCGATTTTATTTCCGGTGATTTTTGTGCCCAGTGTGTAGTCGATACTAATACTAGGAGCTTGAATTCGAACCCCTTTGTCGTAGTAGCTATTGAACGAAGCAGGGGTGGTTCCTGTAACGGTTGCCGTAAAGGTACTGACACCCATATCCGTCAATTGAGCTTGTGTGAAACAATCGGTATCGAGCGTAACGTTTGTTGAGCGAGCAACGCCATCAAAAGTAATTCCTGCTTTTTCAATTGCGCAGGCAATTCCGCGAGGCGTTTCAAAAGCGCCTTGAACGGTATCAGGCGATCCGTCATTCACAGTCATTTTGCAGTAAGTGAGAATACCGGGATATTGAACATTTGATTGCGAAATCGAAGCGCCATTCACTTTAGGGTCACCGTGCGTGTCGCAATTTGCGGAGGTCAAGGTTTGATTTGCAAGTTGTCGGTGAGTAACGATTGAAGTCGCTCCGACAGAAATTCCGGCACCCGTTTTAGAAACGGCAGTTCCGACAGTCTTGATGATTGCAGAAGGTTTTTCTGCGGAATAAGAAGATGCGGTTGAAGAAGAAGCGGTCGTAGTGCCGCACGAACTGAGAACAAAGCCGACAACGCTCATAACGCCGCCAACAAGTATTAGTTTTTTCATGAGTAACCTCCGTGTTTATCTGCGAGCTTTTCGGTAGATTGGAGAAGAGTCTTTAATCAGGGAGTGCTAACAAGCGAAGCGAGCTCTCAACGCTTTACGGCAGAAGTCTCTCGAGGGTTTCTTGAAGTTTTACTTTTCGAATCCGATTGTTTCTGAGTTCGATAGACTTTAAGGATTTAAAACCCGGAAATGCGGCGAGCCTATCGGCACTGGTATCGGTCAAAAGATTTTCACTCAACTCAAGGTGACTCAGATTTGTAAATGGTGATGCTTCACTGGTGAGGTCAGCGATTCCCTCATCTCGGATGCGGTTGTAGGCGAGACTGAGCGATCGCACATTTTGAAAAGGACTTTTTTCGTGAGCTAGATACGAAATTCCATCGTTGCCAATTCCGTTATTCGATAAATACAGACCCACAACACTTTTATAGGCGGCGTCGGGGTTTGAAAGAACTCTCACTTTATTATCATCCAACTGAGTATTCGTGAGATCGAGGTAAACCAAATTCGACAGTTTCATTCGGGAAAGTTTTATTACGTGTTGTTGATCTAATTCCACGTGTCTAAATGTGAGACCGACGATCGCATGTTGCTCTGGGATGCTTGCGCCAAAAAGACGTTTTAACGAATGCGGTCTTAGGATGGGCATTCCATCAGACGTTAAATCGGTAAAAGTTCCGATGCCTCGGAGGAAAATTCCGTAATCCGAACGGTTCCATTCGTCTAAAACCTCTGCCTTAATTGCGTTCAGTCTTTCGTTGAGAATAAACACCCGGTTTTCGCTCCCCGGCTTATAGGTCAACGATTCGAGTTCGATGCTTATTCGGATCGCTTCGGCGGTCAAACCTCTACCGCCTTCTTCGACCCAGTCGGCATAAACGAGCTTGGGAAGATCGTCGTTTGGAGCTGCGCCCACGGCGCTCAAAAAAGCTTGTTCTTCTGGAGCTCGTTGGAAAATGAGATAGTTAAAACGGGAAGGGCAAGATTTTTGGGCGTGCACATTTACTGCCACCAAAGGGCCTAACAAAATCCATAGGCTCACCCACTTGCACACAAAGTTCATCACAGAACTGGAGATCATTATAGAAAGTGGGAGATAAGGGCGAGCGGGCTCTTCGATTTAGAGTGGAAACTGTTCTCAATCGTTACCACACTTTGATTGTTCAAGGATATTAAATGTTTGCCGAGGTATTATTTCTCGGAACATTCCAAAACCAGAACAGGCAGAAATTCAAAAGCTCCCGTCGAGTTGTCCAGGCGGCGAACGGTGCCTAGATAAGTTTTGCGTCCAAAACTGTAAGTCATTTCAAACCAAGCGTCAGAATCGCGAGAGTCTTTCTTCCAGTTCTTTGGACCCGTCAAAGAGAAGCTAATGTATTCTTTGTTGGCTTTTGAAAGACTTGCATTGAGATTTTTTGCATTCAAATCAAAAGATTTTCCGTTTGTCGTTGGGCCCGTCAGAGAAGCGACTTTCGTCGACGTATCGATTGTGAGCGAATGTTTATCCCCCTCACAGAGCCATTCAGCGCTAAAGGCCGAAGCAGATAAGAAAACAGCAAGTAATAAAAACCGCATAAAAACCCCTCTCTGCCTCTTGTCTATCCCAGAAACAAAAACTCTGTCAACGACTGCAGAAACTCTGAGCCCAATTCACGAAAGCGACGGCGAAAAGGTAGGCGGAACGTCCAAAAGGTACGGCCTCCATTCGCAGCCTCGCAAGCTTGATTATTTCAAATGTTTTTCGATGAGGCGATTTGCAGATTCAGGTGAGGCTTTTGCTTCGAGCAAAGCACTCATCATCAGCGGAGCGACGACCGTTGCGTCCGATTCGATGACGAACATGGGCGTCGTTTTTGTAAGCTTGTCCCACGTGATTTTTTCGTTAGGTGTCGCTCCAGAGTACGAGCCATAAGATGTGGTCGAGTCCGAAATCTGACAGAAGTAAGCCCAGGGTTTTACGGGTTGTGCGAGATCGTATTTGATGGAAGGCACAACACAAATTGGGAAATCGCCAGCGATTCCGCCGCCAATTTGGAAGAAGCCAACGCCGGCTCCATTCGAAAGTTCGCGGTACTGGTCATAGAAATTCGCCATGTATTCGATTCCGGATTTCGCAGTCAGTGCACTGCACTCGCCGGTTTTAACGTAACCTGCGAAAATATTGCCGAAAGTAGAATCTTCATATCCGGGTACAACGATGGGCAAGTTTGCTTTTGCAGCGGCAAGCAACCAACATTCTTCTGGAGAACCTTCGTAGTTTGCGGAATCTACTTTTTGAATCATTTCGTAAAAGTATTCATGCCAAAAACGTCGGTTGTTGCTTTCTTTGGCTTTCGTCCACATAGGGACGATAATTTTTTCGACCGACCGAAAGGCTTCATCTTCAGGGATGCTAGTATCCGTCACTCGTCGCATGCGGTTTTCAAGAATCTGAGTGTCATCTTCCTTCGTAAGGTAACGATAGTCTGGAAAATCTTTGTAACTATGATGCGCGACTAACCGAAAAAGCGACTCTTCTAAATTTGCGCCAGTGACCGAAAGACCGTGAATGAGTCCCGCGCGAATCGCAGGGGCCAGTGTAATCCCAAGCTGTGCGGAGGACATTGCACCTGCGACAGACCAAAACATTTTGCCGCCGCTTTCGATATGCCGCCAGTAGGAGATCGTCGCATCTCGCGTGGCTCGCGCGTTGAAGTTTTTGTAGTTTTTTAAGACAAATTCAAGAATCGGTAAATTTTCAGTCTTCATGGTTAACCTCGATTAGGAACCTACGGTCATCTTGACCGCCATCGGTTTCTTGGGCTGTGGCTAGTTGTAAGGAGATACAAGAGACTGAAGTAAGTTTCAATATTTTATGTAGGAGAAGCTAAGGCGTCCACCAGAATGGCTCCCAGGTGATATCGCGGTTCGCTAAACTGTCTAGAAATCGGAAGCGGTTGGGATGTTTTGTTCTCCCCAATTCAGGATGAATGCTTCCTCCGTCGGTTAAGAGATAAATTTTTACAGCTTCAGCGAAGTCTTCGCCAATGTTCGTGTCACCGTAAGCAGAGACGCTGTTTCCATCGAGACGTTTCATTTCTTCCCATTCCTTTTTACACCGACCGGTCCCCGAGTGAAAAAAATCGATAAAATGGCCCAACTCGTGAAATAACCAGGACGAGTTTACGACATCGGCTTCGGTCACCTCACGATTTTCATTGACCAAAATAGCAGGCGACGACGCCACTTTTTTTGCATCTTTTATTGTGGGGATAGTCGCTCTGATCGCTCCTTGCGACGCATACGCGAGAGCGCGTCCATCGGTGAGTGGGCTCACAGAAATGTCGATAAACCTTAAAAAAGGTAAGTAGCGGTTAGGCAGGAGTGAAAAATTCTCCCGGATATTTTCGAGAGAGCTCGCCAGATGCTCTTTAGGGAAATCCATCGGCAATCCCACGATGATTCCGTGTTCTGGCCCATTTTTGAAGTGGTAGCGAAAGTACTGCCTTTTTCCCTTCGGTGGAGTTCTAAATCCAGGGTAGTAATAGTTGTCTGGAAGTTGCGTGGGTTCATACGTGATCGTTTCAATAGGGATTCGGGGAATGGTAAAGGCGTGATTTTCTGGCAGGTTGATACCAATGTCCGCATAGAATTGTCTGCACGTCTTGGCGAACGCCAATTCCGCTAGCAGAAGAAAGATGACAGGTAATAAACGCATAAGTACTTCTTGAAAGTACGTGAGCTATACCATGTCCTTTGGCCCATTCAACATGAGTTTTCCGGTTGCGCGAGCATGGTCGTTTGGGCTTTTTAAAAGTTCTTTTGCTACTTGCTCTCGCGTTTGTTGAGGGTGCTGTTGGCTTAACTTAAATTTTCCATCGAGTTTGGTCACTTCAATTTCAAAAGCCACAATGTTTGTCATTTTGGATTGAACTCCCGCTTTGTCGACGGTCCAGTTTTTACCGTAGAGACTTTCGTTTTTCGAAATCAAACTCCCCATCGTTTCCCATACTTGGCTGGGCTCTCTTAAAACTCGGACGACTCCTTGAGCGTGAACGACGGCGTAGTTCCAGGTGGGTACATTTACGGGAGAGGGCGGGTACCAGGCTGGGGAAATATAGGCGTGGGGACCTTGAAAAATAACGGTCACCTTCGGATTTTTTTCGAAAATTTCCCAGTGCGGGTTGGCCTTTGCCATATGCGATAAAAGAAATGTCTTTTTATCTTCACCTTTTAAGAAAAAAGGCAGATGACTGATCACGGGCTCGCCTTTCACCACGGAGATCAGAGTCGCAAATGAATTTTCTCGAATCAGGTTGTGAAGTTTTTCAGGACTCTCTTCATTAAAATAACTAGGCTTATACATTTTCTTTCCCCCAACCCTTTCCTTATCGTGAAGATTACCCGGTGCCCATCTACTTTTCAGCTGAAAAGGGAGCGGGTGCGTTGTTCAGTGAAATTTCTTGCCTTCATTTTGGCGCTCTTGTACTTCCTTGGGAGGGGGTTCTATGAAAAAACTTTTTCTTTCTCTTCTTTTAACTTTCACATCTTTCGGTTTTGCAGACTGTATTGTTCAGTCAAATGGATACGCTGTTTGTGGCGAAGGCCATTGCGTTCTCCAAAGCAATGGTTATGGCAAATGCGCTCCGGCGATTGGAGCAGAGTGTATTGTTCAGGATAACGGATATGCCGTCTGCGCTCAGACGGAATATGGGGGCTGCGCACTTCAACAAAATGGGTATGGCGTTTGCGGCGCTGGGAAATGTGTTGTGCAGAATAACGGGTATGCCGTGTGTGCTTCATCTGCTCACGGTCATTGCATCGTTCAAGCAAATGGTTATGCCGTCTGTGGCAGAGGCAAGTGTGTGATTCAAAGCAACGGATATGGAGTCTGCGCTCCGGCGTTAGGAGCTTCGTGCATTGTGCAAGCAAATGGCTATGCTGTTTGTTCCAATAAAGAATTCGGCGGATGTGTTTTGCAGAACAACGGCTACGCGGTCTGCCAGTAAATTACCGGTCTGAGGCGTGCGCGTCACGACGCGAGGTTGTTTGACAATTGTTCGATACTCCAAAAAACTTGTTTGAACTTTTCTTTTCAACTGGGGGTATTGGATGAGATTTCGTCTGACAGCAATATTAATCTCGGCTCTTTTTTCACTTCAAACTTTTGCTTACAAGATCGACGAGCGCTTCGATGGAAAGGGACCTTTTGCTGAGGCCGCTTGCCATGTGGTGGGAAAATCGAATTGCGGATCTTATCTACAAAACAACCGCCTTACAGGCTCGGGAAGCGAAACTGGGAGTCTTTGTATTCCTCTGGAGAGAGATAAACCTCGAAGAGTGACAGTGAGTCTCGAATACGCAAAGTCGGACGCTAGTAACAATCGCATCGGAGTTTCTTTGATTGATGAGAAAGCGCTAAAAAATCCCGATTTCAATCGAGTCTTAACAGGGTTTGTGGCGATGGGAACTTCTGCTAAATCCGAACAATGCCGTTTTTACGAAGGTGATCCCACAAACGGTCTCTCCGAATACAATGTGAACTGCGAAATCCCGGCAGAGGGATGGCTCCACACTGTTTTTGACCAGCATCGTTCCGTCGCATTGTTTGGTGGTGGTACAGCCGAAGTGGGGCATGCGAGCCCGCTCAATCCTTACGATAACCAAACGTATCTTTGTCTGCAGATTGGTGGAGCCACGGCAGATAAGCCTGGCGTGATTAAAAGGGCGGTCATCGAGTACTACTAAGTTGAATCAGTAGTAAGTTTGTGTCCCATTACTTATGAATCCTCAAGAACTGCTCATTTTGAAAAGGATGAAGTCCGCGATTGATTCGGGACGCGTTGAAGACCTCTGCACTTCTTCTCTCAAGGTTCCTATCGAAGAGTTTACAGACATATCCATTTTTGAACGTGAGTTAAAAACTCTTTTTAAGAAGTACCTTCTCCCGATTGCCGCGTCCGATGAAATCGCTAAGCCTGGAGACTTTCTTTGTCGCGAAGTCTTAGGTCAGTCATATATTTTGACGAGGGACAAAGATAAAAAGGTAAATATTTTTAGAAATGTCTGTAAGCATCGAGGGGCAGCTCTTTTAGAATGTGAAACCAAAGGGAATCAAAAAGCGATTTCTTGTCCTTATCACGCCTGGACGTATGATCTTTCAGGAAAGTTAATAGGAGTTCCCGAAAAGAGCGTCGGTTTTCCAAACTTTAAGGAGTCAGAACACAATTTGAAGCCGATGCCGTTTCGAGAATCCGCCGGGTATATTTGGTTTTGCTCCGAAGAAGTTCCATCTTCGTTTGGCGCGCTTGATCTCTTCGCGGAGGAATGGAAAAATTACGAGCTCGCTTCTTCCGTCTCGCACTTTCAGTCACAAACGCTCGTCAACTTTAACTGGAAGTTAGGAGTAAATGCTTTTTTAGAAGCGTACCATTTCAATTCGACCCATCCCGGATCCGTTGCTCCTTATTATGTAAACAACCGTTTTGTTTTCGACAAGTACGGAGAGAATGCGAAAATTTCTCTTCCCATGTCGTCTATTCTTGAGCAGTTTTCAAAACTTTCTCCAGAAAAGTGGGAATTTCGAAAACACGTCAATTTGGTCTATTTTATTTTTCCGGGCTCTTTTATTTTTGTCCTTCCAGATCACACAACTGTATTAAGTTTCCAACCACTTGGAATCGATAAAACTCGCGTTTTTGCCGATTTCCGAATTCTTCCTGGCCCAGAGAAAAGTGAAAGATACTGGCAGAAAAATATCGACCTCTTTAAGAAAGCGTTAAAAGAAGATTTCGAAATTTCTGAGTCAATCCAGAGAGGTTTGGCTTCTACCGCCAATCGCTTTTTTACTCTGGCGACATTTGAATCTCCTATTCAACACTTTCAAAACTCTTTAAATACCTTGAGAAGCTGACCCATTTGCTTTGCACGTGCAAAGGACTGGGTACTAGCCACGGGAAATTTGGTGTCTTTTTTCTACTGTGACCAGATGTAAACGGTTCGACAAGGAAGTGTTCTTCTTAAATTGACTCAGTTTTGAATGAACAATACCAATGCAGATTCCAGGGAGGAAAGTGTCCATGCGAACCGTATTGTTTCTGAGTTTATTTGCTCCAGTCCTATTTGGCTTTGGTACGGTAAATCTGCAGGATACCGAACAAACAGGTTCCGCTCTTACTTTCGGCATGGAACACGCCTGTGCGCTCTCTGAAGACGGAGAAATCTTCTGTTGGGGAACAGAAATTCCAGCGGCTTTGTTGAATGTGAAGTTTAAAGGAATCTCAGCAGGAGCTACCCACACCTGCGCACTCAGAGAAGAGGGGGAGGTCGTCTGCTGGGGAGAAAACATCTACGGTGAGGCGAACGCTCCGAAGCTTTCAAAAATTAAGCAGATTTCTGCGGGCGATCACACCAGCTGTGCCCTTTCGGAAAGTGGAAAAGTATCTTGTTGGGGAAGTCACGTCTTCGGAATTCACAGAACTGAAAATTTTCCGAAAATCAGCCAGATTTCCGTCGGTGCTGGATTCGCTTGCGCGATTGAAGAAAAAGAGACCGAACGGGGCGATGTTTTTTGTTGGGGACAAAATATCTACAAAGAAACGAATCATCCGGATCTTCATCGGACTCAACAGATCTCCTCGGGATCAGGTCACACTTGTGCCCTTTCGCTCGATGGAGAAGTCCGGTGTTGGGGGCAGGAGGATGAGTTAGTTCAGGTTCCTACGCTTCCAAAAATCAAACAAATTTCTACTGGGTATCTCCATGCTTGTGCCCTTTCAGAGGCAGGGAAAGTATCGTGCTGGGGATTCAATCGCTCTGGGCAAACTTCCGTTCCTGCTCTTTCAGATATCCTGCGGATTTATTCGAGCGGTCGGCAAACTTGCGCCGTTCAAAAAGAGGGCGACGTGATTTGTTGGGGCGACGAAACCTTGCAAATTCCTGAGTCCATCCAGCAGGACGTGTTAAGAAATGGTTCCATTCCGTTTGTTTTGGAGTCGGTTGAAAATAGCTTCAATAAACTTTCAAAAAGACTTTATTCTTATAAGGGAACGTACGTTAAAAAATTGTCGGTCGCGGTCTCTGGTCAGAACACTCTTGCTTCGCGCTATTTCGCAATGGAATTGCTTTTGCCTCTGCTCGAAACCACGACCAGCCCGTTTATTCAACAAAAGGTAGTCGCTAGATTAAGATCAGGTTTGAATACCGCGAAAAAGAAACTCAACGTGGATCAGCTGGAGCAACTCGAACTCACGCCTGAAATCCTATCCGTGGCAATCACGGCTTCAAAGCACGCCGTCGAAAGCTGTGTTCCCTTTATTATCAATGAGGAATTAAAAGCCGACTCTGAAAAATTCGTGACGGGTTTGGGAATTCTCAGTGTTGGAGTAAAAACTAACGGGAGAGCGCCCACCCAAGAACTTTTGAAAATCTTGGAAGAAAATTCAAAGCTGATTGAAACTCTAACGACAGAACCCAGGACAACGGGATTTGGATTAACTCTCCAGAAGATTAAAAATTATTTAGGAAAGAAGTAGAGTAGCAGAAGTACCAAATTGTTTTTAAAATAACCAAAACTGAATTTCACGGCTGACCTATCTTAAGCTATGCTCCGGCCATGAAAATAAAGCTCATATCTGAATTCTTTTGCAGCGCTAATGTATTAGGCTTCTGTCTCTTTCAACCTATTGGAGCTACATTGGCTGAAGTTTTATTTTGGACTTTGGAAGGTGGGTGAAAGCCTGATGAAGAAAGTTATATTTGCATGTGTGCACAATGCCGGAAGATCACAAATGGCCGCGGCATTCTTCAATAAATTTGCAGACGCAGAAAAAGCAATTGCAATTTCCGCTGGTACAGAACCGGGCAAGAGTGTTCATCCAATAGTTTTAGACATCATGAATGAGATTGGAATGGATTTGTCCAAAGCAATCCCTACACGCCTGACTGGAGAGCTTTCGCGTGACTGCTATATGCTTGTGACTATGGGGTGTGGTGAGAAATGTCCTTATCTACCTGGGGTCTTGCGTGAAGACTGGCTTCTTGAAGATCCTAAAGATAAACCAATTTTGCAGGTCAGAATTATTCGGGACGATATTTTAAATCGTGTGAAGAGTCTTATCGAACGCGAGGAATGGGATTGAAACATTCACCGGGACTAAATTAGGTGCCCATCTGCTTTAGGCCAAAAGGTAGCGAGTGTGTTTGGGGTTTTCACTGCACGTGCAAAGGAGAGGACATCGGAGCGACTACGTCGCTGTTAGGTTGAGTTTAATCTTAAGGTTAATCGTTGATCAAAGATTAATTTTAAGATGAAGATTAAAATTAAATGGCGCACCCGGATGGATTCGAACCAACGACCCTCAGATTCGTAGGTGTCGAGCCGCCAAAATGCTAACCGTCTGATTTCTTAAACTAAATTAATAATAACAAAAGGTTGTCCATCTTTCGAGTTACCGTCATTGACGGTCCATAACGGACGTTTTCTGTAGGTAATGTCCCAGATTTGTCCCAAAAAGACTGGAGTTAAGGGTTGGGGTACAATTTATTCGAATAAAAAAGGAGGACCTGTGCAGACTTTCTTAGGAAAACTATTCGTAGCTACGCTTTTGTCATCGTTATGCTTTGCGGAAACTCAAAATGAGAAGCCACTTACCAGAGAACAAGTCGAAAAACTAGAAAGTTATGATAAAGCGTTAGATGTAGTGAGGGATGCAAGGCGACAGATTGAGAAGACTTCGAAAGAGTTTTTTTCCGATTGCTTAAAAGCTATTGGGCATACAAAGTTTTGTAATTGTATCAAGGAGAAGAGACCGGCAGTATTTTCATTTAATGAATACATCTCAATTACTATCTCTTCAAAAGATGAATTAAAATACTCACAACAACCAAAAGATATTAAGCAAGCGATTGATGAAACACTTAAGGCACGAGATCAATGTGTTGAAGCTAAGTAGGGTTCAAAATTTTAAAAGAGTTTTTACGTTTGATTTGAAAGGTATTAAATGAAAAAGCTTATCTTGGCGCTACTTCTTATCGCCCCGTTAAATTTAAAAGCATCTATTTATCACTGGAAGTTTGCAGTTGAGATGGATGAGAAGTCTATCGCAGATGGAGAGAGTAAATTCAAAGTTGAAGATTGGAATTGTACTGTCGGAGATGTTACGACAGCTAAAGTAAGGACCGAAATTCGTAGATTAGGATGTGGACTTGGCGAAGGTCTTCAGGCGTTCCTGAACATTTCCTGTTATAAGGATCTAAAGACGGGCAAAGTGAGATCAGATGGTGGAGTGCTGAACCTTCAAATGAGAAATTCCGCAGCTAAGATGGTTTATCTTACTTGCTACTGAGGTTAAATCTTCTTCGTTAAAATCTAGGATCATAAAATAGTTCCACTTCATTTGGCAGGACCCAATAGGTGTGTTAATTAGCCGCAATCCAAGATTTTGCTTGGAATATTCCGGGAGTCTATTGGTTTGTATATTGCGTATGTAGATGAAAGTGGTGACATTGGCAGAAAAGAGGGATCTTCTGTTTACTTTGCTCTAAGTGCTCTAATTGTGCATGAAACTCGATGGCAAACTGTTCAAGATTCGATTGTGCAGCTTCGCAGAAGCCTTCGAGAAAAATATGGTTTAAAATTGCGGGAAGAGATCCATGCTCAAGAACTAGCACAAAGAACCAAATCGAAACCGCATATAGCACCTGCCATTAGACTGAGGTTATTACGAGACGTATTAGATTTTGAAGCATCGCAGGTCGATCTCTCCGTAATAAATGTCGTTATCAATAAGCAGGGAAAAGCTGATACATATGATGTTTTTGAGATGGCGTGGACAACAATGATTCAGAGACTAAATAATACCGCCCATAGAAAGAACTTCCCCGTCTCTGGGAATCAAATGGATAAAGTTCTGTTGGTTGTTGACCAGACTGATGAGCCTAAACTTCGTAAGCTCTCCCGTAAAATGCGTGTTTTTAATCCTATCCCGCACACAAATAATAGGGGATCAGGCTCTAGAATGTTGCCGACTACCGAGATCGTTAAAGATCCAATCCATCGATCGTCGAAGCACTCGTATTTTGTTCAGCTAGCAGATGTGAATGCCTATTTCCTGAAACAGTGGCTACAACCCAATAACCACGTGCGAAGTAAAGGGGCGAGAAATTTCTTTTTGCGTCTCGATCCAATCCTTTGTAAGAAGGCCAGCAGAACTCAAGCGCAAGGTGTGGTTATCCTATAAAAAAGAAGGGCCTGGTTGCCCAGGCCCGGAGATCCTACTCCTTAGTCTAGCTAAGTTTGAGATCTTAGTACAAGTATAAGCCTATATTGCAGATGACAAGAAAAAATTTGTTTCTAACGCTCTATACAGAGTCAACGCCATGCGGTATCTTTTGTGTATATATAGAATATATAGTAGGTATATATGCGGTATATTTATATAAGTTACTGTTTACAATGAAGATTGATGCCAATCGAATTTTAGAAAAACATCGAACTAAGGACGATCGGGAAAAAACCTCACTTTATCTTTCCAAAAGTCTGTATGAGCGATTTAAAAAGGCTTGTGGTACAGCGCCTGTTTCTAGGGTGATAGAAGATCTAATGCAAAGTTTTTTGGATAATCTTGAGAGTAAGTCAGACTCATCCAAAAAAGCATAGATTTTGTACTGGTCGAATTTCTCATGTCATTGAAGTTTAAAACAACCAAAGGGGACTCCAGCCTTAAAGTAGTTTAACGCATATAATTCGCCCTAATCCCGATTTCATTGGAGTTTTGGGGATTTTACTTTAATAGTAAGCCCTACAGGTGAAATTTATCTCGAACGAAAAATTATGGATGAAAAATTTTTTGATTTAAACAGTTTTGAGCTCGCTTTCTAATTCAGCAATTTTTGCATTTAAATCATCCATATTAGCAAGTTTCCATTTATGCTCCGGAGATGAGGAAATATTAAGGTTTTTTGATTCGATTCTTTGGATACTTTCTCCACGAACTCTATTTTCAATTAGCTTAATGACGTCAAGTACGGCTCTTACAAGTGAAGGGTTGGGTTTACCCTTACGATCATAAATATTCAGATTTAAAAATTCGTATAAGCGTTCAGTAGAACGAACTAGAAGCGGTTCTAGCATCTCTTCGTAATTATTTAAGGGTGTAAAATGCCATGCAAGCTTATAAGGATTTGTAAGTATGTTCGAATACCAATGGGTACCCGAGCAAATTCCTCCATAGATCTCGATAGGTTTAATTATCCTCGGGTTCTCAGGCAGGATCCGTAACACTGACCATAAATTGTGTCTTAGTGCATAATCTGTTCGGGTAGGTGAAAATTTCTTTCGAAGTTCCTCTTCTTCTAACGATAAAATTTCATCAGGAATTGAAGTTACTGCATATTTTAATGCATCACTGTCAATCCATTGAAGCCACCTATCAACACTCACTCTGGAAGTAAGCCCACTCTTGTCTTCATCTTCTGCGGGAAGATCAGCCATAAACGGTTTAGGATTTCCTTTCAATATAGAGTTTTATGAACTCATCAACAACATCACTGGGCCACAAATTTTCAGCTCGGCATAGTTTTTCAAATTTAAGGTAGCTATCATTTGTAAGAACAAGTAAAAAAGTGTCACTCAACTTCTGTCGGCCGATAAGTTCCGGTCATTTTTTACTCGAAAAAATTTACATTCATTCTTTTAATTAATCGTGGGGAAATTTCGTGAGCGTAGCTTTTAGGACCTGGAAGTTGAATGACACATTTTTTATTTATCTTACTCGAGATAAAAAAGGAGGTTGTCTTTAATATCTAGGTTTGGTCATCATCATCAGGAAGTGGCGAACTTTCCTTTGGTTTGCACCGGAAAATGATTAAGTGTTTTCTTCTTGGAGAGTCCTCATTTTTATCTAATCTGTCGTATCCATTAGGACACATCTTTATAGCTTTCTCTAGACAAGGCAAAATGTCGTTTTTACAGGTTAGGGTGTACGCTGGCTTAGTATCAGACCATGTTATGATTTTAAGGTGAGTGCAACTTGCAAGCAGAAGCCCGCATATAAAATAATGAAATTTGATACGTCTTACTAGGTACATTTAATCTCCAAAAAAATTTAATTATTCATTATCGTCAGAGATGCCGTTGTTATTATCGTCCACATCAAGATTGTTGGGGATTCAGTCTTTGTCCGAGTCCCTGAGTGATGGGGAAGTGAAACCACCTGTATAAGCACTTCCAGCGGATTTAGAGGATCCGTAATTATTCCATTTTGCGTTATCAGGACTTTATCTTACGTGAGGAGCAACATACGCCCCATTTGAGCGGGTGTAACCCTTTACATAGACTGATTTTGCAAAAGAAAAAGTGGATAGGACCGTCATTAATAAAATAAGATGCTTCATACTCTCCTTTAGATTTCTTTCTAAATGAGACTGCATTTCATGTGCCCGTTAATTTAGGGTGGGGAGATGGCGGAAATAGCTGCAGACGTTAGCCAACGTAACAAAACTTAGACATGCAGTTGTATGCCGAGTGAATACCGGGACAGGTGCCGCGCTACCAATAAAGAAGCGCTTGAGTAACAAGGTTTACTTGATACCTTGCATGTGCAAGGAGCGGACATCGGAGCGACTACGTCGCTGTTAGGTTGAGTTTAATCTTAAGGTTAATCGTTGATCAAAGATTAATTTTAAGATGAAGATTAAAATTAAATGGCGCACCCGGATGGATTCGAACCAACGACCCTCAGATTCGTAGTCTGATGCTCTATCCAACTGAGCTACGGGTGCGCATTTGAAGTGGGCCAGAATAGTACAAAATGCGGGTTTTTCAATGCATTTCTTGAAACTTCAAAAATAGTTTAAATATTGGGAATTGCTTGGAAATTATCCGTTTCTATTTATTTGGGTGGATTGAGCGCTTTGACGTACTTGAGATAGCCGTCCATCAAGGCTTCTAATCTTTGGTTTGTTTTTTCGTCCGAGAGTGTTCCGTCTTCTTTGAAAGCTTTGTGAGCGACAGCGAGTGAAAACATTTCGGGGTAGACGAAGGCGCCTAGATTTTCGAGGGAGATTCGGAAATTCCAAAGGCCTTGGTTTCCACCGGCCATTGACGGGGAGGCGGAGAGTAAGACGACCGGTTTATTTTTCCACGGCATCGCGGGTTTGATTCGTGAGATCCAATCGACGAATGTTTTTAAGTGTCCGGGGAAATTGTGATTGTACTCAGGGGTTGCAATGACGATCGCTTGCGCTTCGGTAACGAGTTTTCCTAAGTCGAGGACGTCTATGGGAATCCCTTGTTTTTCGAGATCCTCATTGATGTGTGGAATTTGATAAACCGTTTCGGGAAACTCCACAGTCTGAATTTTCTTTTCTTTCAAAATCGTCGTCGCGACGTTTAAAAGTTTTCGATTATACGATTCTTTTCTAAGAGATCCACAGAGACTCATCCAATGCATTTGTTCACCTCGCTGTATGCCAGCATTAAACTTCGATCTCAGCAAAATGCAAGTCATAAGCCAAGTACTGCATCAGGGCATGTGTCGCCTCTTTCTTTTTGATACAATTTACACACCCTCTAAAAATCTATGACACAATTTATTCTTCATCGTGAAAATCAGGCAAAGCGATTAAAAGATCTCCCCAAAGACGTTGGAGTCGAAATTGATATTCGATCCGACGGAGTTTTTTCGTGCGGGCTTAAAGTGGCACACGATCCGTGGACACTGGGCGAGAATTTTGAGACGTGGATTAAGTATTTTTTAGAGAGAGGTTTCACAGGCCCGATTCTCGTGAATACGAAAGAAGATGGCTTAGAGACGCGGACGATTTTGCTTTTGCAGAGATACAAGATCAAAAATTTTCTATTTATCGATACGTCGCCACCCACAGTTGTGCGCTTAGCGCACGAAGGGCAGGGGGAGTTCTTAAGCGTGCGCTGTTCGAAGTACGAAACGCTTGAGTCTTGTCTGACATTAAAAGGCCTTGTGAAGAATGCATGGGTTGATAGCTTTCAAGGGGAACCTGTCGATGTGAACACGGTGGAGAAACTTTCGCAGCATTTTAAAATTTATTTAGCCAGCCCGGAGTTGCATACGGGGAATTTTGAGAACGTGAAGAAGTTTGCGCCACTCGCGAAGTTTGCGGCGGGGGTGTGCACGAAGTCGATTGAAGAGTGGGAAAAGGTGAAGGGGTAGGGAATAGGATGAAAAATTGAGAAATTGAAAATAGAGGAAAAATTTCGGTCCTCTGTTTTTAACTATTTCTCAATTTTTCAATTTTCTATTTTTCTAAAATTTCGCGGTAGCGAAATTTTTAGGCGCCACTCGGAATCGAACCGAGGAATAGAAGTTTTGCAGACTTCTGCCTTACCACTTGGCTATGGCGCCAGGACTCACCCTTATACCTACTGTATGACGCAATGGCAAATCGCAAGATGTGTGACGCAATGTATTAATTCGCGTAGGACCCTATTATTTGATAGAATTTACTTACGTAACTACCGAACAAAATCTTCTTCCAATCTGACCGAGGTGACATGAGTGCTTCACTTGTACGCTTAAGCCGCGTTGTTTTGCGCTACAGCCGCGAAAGGTGTGCTCTGCAAAACGTTTCCTTTGACCTACAAAAAGGCGAGTTTGCCTACATCACCGGAGTCAACGGAGCCGGAAAAACCACTCTCCTGAAATTATTATTCGCAATGGAACATGCGACTGAAGGTTCCATCATCGTGAACAATCGCGACATTTCTAATCTCCCTAAGAACAAAGTTTTTCAATATCGACGAGAAGTCGGATTTGTTTTTCAGGATTTCAAGTTGCTTCCCGATCTCACGCTTTACGAAAACGTTTCGTTGCCAGATCGGAAGAGCACACGTCTGAACTC
>CALCZU010000002.1 GCA_937903155.1 uncultured Bdellovibrionales bacterium | reverse complement strand
CTCTTTATCTCCCCTCTGTTGGGGTTTTGAAAGAGCGGGGTCCATACCATTGGCACTCCTGGACTGCTGGATAGCAACGCTCTAGTCCGCAGCGCCATCTCGACACGCTCCGAAAAATCCTCTCTAATATAAGACGATCCCACAATTTTAAATTTTGATGACCGCCCTCTCCCCCATGCCATGCGGCTCTGAGCGCCGCATTTTGTTGCACTCGCAGTTGACTCCCTGCGTTTTCGTTACTAAACCCGCCAAGAATGGTTCAACGAAGAGAAATTTTGCCCGACAGTGCCGGCTTTCGGCGCTTTTTGATCGAACGCTACGATGAAATGGCCTCGAGTAACCGTCGCTATTCGCTCAGAGCCTTCGCGCAACGAATCGGTGTCGATTCCTCCACCCTTTCTCGCTTATTCAGCGGAAAGCGTGCCGTTACCAAGGACATGTTTGATAAGATAGCCGATCGGATTGGCCTCGACCCGGAACAGCGCGCCCCTTTTCGATCCAGTATTGCCGACTATAACTCTCGGATAGACGAGAAATACCGGCTTCTCTCTCAAGACACTTATCGACTGATTGCCGATTGGTATCACTTTGCAATTCTCGAATTGATGAAAACGGGCCAATTTAAATCCGATCCGAGGCGGATCGCAAAACAGCTAAAAATTTCGGTTCCCCAAGTCAATAGCGCTCTCGAGCGACTGAAAAGAGTCGGCTTTCTCACTCAAAATAAAAAAGGCCAGTGGATTGAATCCGCAGGAAGCACAACGAATGCTGAACCCCATGAAGTAACGGCAGCCAATAGTCAGCTGCAACTACAGCTGATGCAAAAAGCGACGGAGGCGATCCAAGATGTTCCTTTTTCGAAGCGAGACCAGTCTTCTATGATTCTGGCAGTCGATCCCAAAAAGATAAAAGAAGTACGACGCAGGATCGATAGATTTCGCAGAGAGCTGACCGAATATCTTGAAAAAGATAAATCTCGGAGCGCAGTATACAGTATTCTCATTTCTTTTTTCCCCTTAACCCAAATTTCTGAAACTCAGGAGCGTCAAAATGCGTAAAACGATCAACTTCATTCCATTTACATTCTTTTCTCTTATCTTGCTCGGTCAGTCGATACCGACCCCGGGGCACGAAGGACGCGGAGGAAACCCGAACGTCGATCGATTCCGAAGGATTGGGCGCTTCCTTGTTTACCATTTGAGTGAAAAACAGGTCCGTCTCTCCACGCGACTCAAAAACTTTGAAACCTTTAAAAGCACGGTAAAAGCGGTACCTATCAAACTGGTGGAGGATTTTCCAAAGGAATTCAAAGAAAAATTAAAGCAGGAGCTTGTTGGAATGACGATTGATGATCCGACAAGTCCGACGAAAAAGACCATCCTTCTTCACGAGAAGCGTTTCATCGAGGCACTTCAGCAGTTTGACGACGGCAAAGAGACGAAAGTGTTTGTTGTGGGGGACCCCAAACTTCTGGTTACCGTGAAAGAACAAACCAATCCTTTAAAAGAAGCCTCTTTCCTAAGCTTTTGCTTCCACGAGTTTTTGCTTGCGTCGCAAGAAGAAGATACAACGATGGCGATCTCGACCGAGCTTATCGCGACACGAGAGGGTCTATCGGATTGGAACTCCTATTACGGTGGACTAAAAGACCGTACCCTTTCGCTCGACCTTCCGCCTTTCTTCGGCAAAGAAGTCGCTGCTACGGAAGACTTAAAAAAGGATAGTGACAATGCATTGGACTCATTTATCGAGGGTTATTCCAAAGAAGGAAAACTCGCCGAAAATCATTTCATCGAATCGATTAAGAAGGCGCTCGGTGAAAAGGCTCCCGTGATCAAGTTTAAAGTCACTGGCGAAAAGCTTCCCTCAGAAACAACGCTTTCTTTTGCGAGCGGAAATTATGTAGAGACGGCGCCTAAAGATTGGAACTTTAGTAGCAAGAGAGCTGCCGTTTTTTATACCTCTAAGAAGTCCGTCTTGTACTATCTCGATTCCGATGAACGAATCGACTCTCAAAGTTTTTTGGGGCAAGAAAAAAGTAAGTTTGCCGGCGAGGCGTTTTCTTACTGGGAATTTGAAGGAGCCGGAAGTCACTTGAAAATGGATAAAAAAAGTCTCATCGAAGCTCATCGCAACGCCTTGGAGTCTTTCAGTAACGTCTGGGAAAAACAAAAACTCTCTATTGAGCAAAAGTATAAAAAGCTTTACGGAGAACACTTTCTTTTTGTGACTCTGTCTCGTCCCTCTCTAGAAGTCATTGAGGGTGAGTCGAAGCAATTCCGTCATAGGACTTTCAATTACTACCTCTCCAACGGCCCCGAAAAAGTCAGTTTTAGGTACGTCGCTTATCCAATGGTCTATTTTATTCGAGAGCCGTAAAGATTCTATTTCGACGCTAGAGCGCGTTTTATCATCAGTTCGACCATCGGGATTGCATTCGAATGCTGAAGCGTGATTTCAGGGTGAGCGTTTTTAAAAACCCTGAAAATTTCATCAGCAAAACCTTGTCCGATCTCTTTAACACCTTTCAGGTCTAATGTAATTCGCGCATATTTTTCTAAGCCTATCAACAAACGTTTTGCTTGCGAACGCGAAAGAAGGCCGCCTTCACCACTCAGCTTCACGCTGATTTCATTCTTATCAAATTTAAAATCCGCATTCGTGTACTTTTTGAAAAGTTCAGGAAGCGATTTTTTTGTTCGACGAAGAATTTGGAAAGTGACTAAAGTTCCCTGAATGGATTTTTCGGTTTTTAAAAATATATCCGATATTTTGTTGTCGACCTTAGCCGTTAAACCATGGCTTCGAATCGAGTACAGGTCCGCAATTCGTGACGTGAAAAAAATTCCTTCCCCGCTGTGCCTTTCCGGGTCGGTAGTCTGTTTGCCTTTAAAGACGTGTTCCAGGGCATCAAATTCCGTTTGAAGCCGGAAGGAGTTTTGAACGTTTTTAAATATTCCTATTCCGAAATCACGGATGGTAAAATCCACCTGTTTCAAAGTCACTCGAAGTGAAATAGCAACCTTCAACGAGCGAGAATGATCGATCGCATTATTGAGCATCTCCGTAAATGCATACGAGATAATAGTGTAGGCAGAAGCACCCAAGGTGCGCTTCAAACCCATCTTCTGATCAATTTCATTGAAGACGATATGTTCTTCAAGGGCTTTTAATTTTTTAATGGCAGAGTATTTTTGAACAAGGACAGGACGTGACCCTTTCAAAGGATATGAATAGAGAGCGCCTCGAGTAGAACCCTCTTTGAGCAATTTTCCTTGTTCGACCAAAGAACTGAGATGCCCAGCCACATTTTGACGGGAAATTCCAAGATAGCGAACGAGTTCTTGAGAACGAAAAGAGGATCGTTTTTTTGCCCACTGGAGGATTTTAGGTTTGGTTCCCATCACTCTATTGTAACGGTAATTGTAATGGTATTCTAAATATAATTGTAATGGGCGACAACTATTTCAGCTAAATGTAGCATTTCCCAATACTTACGTCTCTAATTGTCAAAAAGCGACGGGCTTGTTGTTCTCTTTTGCCGCGTTTTTGATTTGCCTTGCGATGGATTTTAAACGAGACGAACAATCGGACCGAGCAGCGGCTTTGCGGACCGCTAAAAAATCATCCTCTTTAACAACCCCTTTTTTCACAAGTTCATTCGTCAGGAGCTGAATTTCAACTTGATACTTTTCAACGCGTTCTCGAGCGTAACTCTCACCCTCTTTTAAAAGCTCGAGAGCGGCCGCCTCCTGGGCCTTGGTGAGGCGCTGATTTTTAGATGAGCTGAAAGAGTAGGCATCACCCGCCAGCCCGAATTCGAGGACTGCGTTTTTGGCAAGCTCCTGCGCTTTGTCGCGATCACTTATCCAGCCCGAGTTTTCCTGAAAACCAAAAAATCTTTCGGCTTCCCGGCCAGCAAGAAGTGCCCCAATCATCGCAACGACATCATTGCGAGTCATCGTTATTTTATCGGGATTTTTCGATCTTGTGACAGCGCCCTCCGTTCCATCGCCGCCCCGCTCAATGGAAATGATCTTAGAATCCCGCCCGGTTCGTTTTGGATCATTTACGATCGCATGGCCTGCTTCGTGAACGGCCACCTGAATCGCATTGTGTTTTGAGTGAAGCATTTTAGTCGAAGCCTGGTTTGTCACGTCCATTTCGTACGCAAGCTTCTCTCCGCCTTGACTTTCAACTTCCACTCTTAAAATCACTTCCCTCTTCGGCGGAGAATTACCGGAATAGAGGAATTGGCCTGAAAAACTATCGCTTAAATTCATCCGAATCGTCGCACCCTTTAAAAAATACGGATCGTCTTTTTCGTAAATGGCCCGAGTCAAAAGGTCGACAATTGTCTGTTCGCTGAAACCCTCAATGGAACGCGCCCCCATTTTATGCGAAAAAAAAGTTTCCGCGAGCTCGGAATAAAACTGCGGCGTGACTTTCACCGATTTAACCCCGTGGTGATTGAGAAGAGGGGAAATCGCCCGATGCACGAGTTTTTTACTGACGATTGCGCGTTCGTTTTTTAGAAGCGGTTTGAAAAGCGCAATATTGCCCATGAATCGCGCAATTAAAGGCTCGGGCCAATCATGTTTCCTGAGAAGCTGGATGATATTTTCGGGGCGTTTCAAATCTTCCCAAATTTGAAGTCTTTGCTCGTCATTGGTGTACTTTTCAAACTCTTCTTGCCCTTCGTTGGATGTGAAAACGAAAGCATACCTGGACAAGTCATAGACCTTACCTTCCGCGTTTTTCCACGTGCCTTCATCCAAAATGGTATAAAAAAACTTCAAAAGCGATTCTCGCACTTGTCGGCCCGACCCTGTCGAACTTCCCATATTGCCAATTTCGTCAAATAAAACTGTGCCGCCTTCAGGATGGGCCAATAAGAATTGCTCGAACGCGCTGACGTTCGTTCCGCCAGGCGATCCGAAAATTTCATTAAACCCGGCTTTATCCCGGATTTTCCCCATGTCAGACGAGAACATACGTTTGGAGTCGCCGAAGAGTTTCTTGGTCAAGGCTTTCGCCATCTCGGTTTTGCCAGTGCCCGTGGGACCTAAATATAAAAAAGACGCCGGACGTTTTCGCTCCGGATTCGCCGCTCTCGAACGAACGGCTTTTGCAGTCAATGCGGCGGCATCCGATTGTCCAAACACAGATTCTTCGAGCCCTTCCTGCAAGTTTTTGAGTTTACCCCTTGCGAGCGGATCCAAGAGCGCGTTCTCAATCACTCCCAGGGGTGCCGTTCCTAAAATCGAGATTCTCTTTAATTTTTTTGATTCCTGAACTTGATACAGGACGGAATCGAGCTCGGAGCTTTCTTCATAAAAAACTTTGACCGAAGCCTCTGTTTTAACGTTTAGCTTTGTGACCGAGGCCGAACAAGCACGTTCAAAAACCGTTCTCACTTCCGTTAAAATATTGCGAACCCCGTCTTCGGGAACATAAACGGAATCCACAATATGGGTCAAAACGCTCTTTCCCAGTTCAAGTTGAATCTGATGGCGCTCGTACAATTGCGCTCGAAGACGATTTGCCTCTTTCTCCGCAATCTCAATGGCTCCTTCACGAGAAGGAGGTCCAGCGGGGACAGCTCGGTGAATTCTCGCGGCAATCGAAGGGGGGAGACCTTGCTTTGGGTTCGCGCGTTCTTTGGGATCTTTTTCAATTAAAAAATTTTTAATATCCTGGTCTCGAAAATTATCCAGACGTTTTTCGAGTTCGGCACGACTGATCGCTTGCCCTCTCCCGCGAGGATAAATCCGGTCGTCTCCTTTGTTCGTCGTAAGAACGATCAACGACTTTCCCAGGAAATAGGTATTTCCGTCGTTTCCGACGAGTTTCCCGGTGTCCAGCATCTCCATAATGGCTTCGATAAACTGAGGGCAAGCTTTGTCGAGCTCATTGATAACGATGACGTTTACCCCTTGCCCTTTTCCGCTTAAAAATTCCGGGAGCACCCCTCGAGTCCTATTGGAAGAAATATGCCCTGGTACGGCACCTAGAAGCGTCCAGAGATCCGCCGTTCTTTTGTATTTTGTCCCATCTAGCTCGAGCATTCTTTCTTCATCGCCTAAAGCAATTCGTGCAAACGTTTGCGCTGAAAATGTTTTTCCCGCACCTGTGGGTCCTGCCACTAATAAGACTCGATGAGAATCCTTCGCATTGAGCCCGAGCATCACGTCTTGCCATAAATCCGCCATCGCGTCGGTCACTCTTGCTTGGTCCACGACTTCCTCACGCAGAGTCTGACGCAGTTTTTCTATCTGCTTGTAAAAATTTTTCAAATCCGTGGGATCCAGCGGGACACGCAAGCGATCGGAGACGAACTGTCCGACATCCTTTGCCGTCAGAGTCGGAGCGCGTTTTCCCGCCTTGCGATGTGCCGCGATCAAAGCATCTTGTAGAGTGATGATAGGCCCTTCGGGGCGCGACGTATGTGGAGCATATTCGTTCGCTCGTAGAATGGCGGCGTCCACGGCTTCGGAAAGAATTTGCGCATCACCGTCTTCTCCGCCAAAGGTCTTCTGAAACTTCGGAAGGACACTTTCCATAAGAAGGCGTCGGGTCTCTTCAACCGTAAATTCGCGAACCGGAATGGCTTGCAGACGCCTTTTCAAGGCATTGTCTTTTTGTACCATCAGACCAAACTCGCGGTGAGTCGTAGAGCCAATAAAAGAGATCCCGTCCCGACTTGACATCGCTGTTTTAAATTCATTCCATTGAACCCGTCTAAACCTGTGGACTTCGTCGACGTACAAAATAATGTTGATGCCCGTCTTTTCCTGGAAAGCCATGATCGCGTCTAAATATTCACGCACGGCATTCACCTGGTCCATGTCATTTACCCATTTCGCGAGGCTTAAAATCTGGGAGGGACTTGTCTCAAGCATTACCACATCCTTAAACAACTCTTGATACAAGAGTGCTTCGGGAAGTTTTCGCTCAAAAAAAATTTTTGCGAGATTTTTCGCGATTTCCGTTTTGCCGACCCCGGCTTCTCCCACAAGGACCGGATTTCTTCCCTTCAATCGGATCAAAGTATCGAGGACTGCGAGCGATTCATTTTCGCGTCCAAAAGTGATTTCCTCGCGTCCTTCAACCTTCGCTTCCATCACCTCTTCGGTGAGAAATCTCGAAGTTCCTTTCTCAATCGTATCCCATTCACTTTTTGCTTTTTTTCTGAGCTCCTTCCTGAATTCGGTGGCGGAGAGGACTTTTGGGACGGGCAGAGTCGCTTGTTCTCTCTGGGATTCGAGGCGCCCAGCCCGCTCTCCGTATATTTTATAGTATTCAATTGCTAGGTTGGCCGCCGTGCGTATGGTGTCCTCAAAGGTATGACAATTTGATCCGAAAAACTCATACTTTTTCAGTGGGGAAAGATGGAAAAACTCAATCGACTCGTTTAAGTTTTCCGGAGTGAGGTCTTCCATGTTTTTGACCACCCCATAAGTTCCATCTTGAAAGTCGACGACGGTATTTACTCCTGCGGAATGCACATAGTCGGTGGTTTTAGGCTTTGTAATTTGAGTAGTTTCAAACCAGTAATGGGCTTTGTCTTTTTTCACAACGACTTTGTAAAGAGCCCTTTCTTTGGTCACGGCTAAACAGCCCGTTCCGTTCAAAAAAGGTGCAATGACAATGGTTTCCTTTGGAAAACCGTTTTCTTCAAGATAGGGCTTCAAGAGCACTGCCCCATCGTGGCTGATAAAATGGTATCCTCTGGGAGTTTTCAGGAAGAAATTTTCTTTTCCATCCACAATCGCCATTAAAACAGGAGCTTCTGTATCCGGAAGCGGAATTGTTTTCCACTTTCCTTTTTTCTGCGGAGTGAGCCTTCGAAATTGAAAGCTCCTGCCATCTCCTGCGAGTTGCGTTTCAAATGCGCTCGTTGAAAAGTAGCCTTTTTTTAGGGTGCTCTTTAATTCGACAGGGTCGACTTTGTTCCAAAGAATTCCATCCGGGCCTTGTTGCAGTCGGTAAATATCCCCCCCCGGCTTTTCCGCGACATAAAGATCTTCCGCTTTTGCGACTAAAGCCACGCTAAAAATCAGGATGGAAAATAAGCTGAAAAGGCTCAAACAAATCCGACTCATAATTCGAAGCAATAGCATTGCGCACTGCAGCGGTAAACACTATTTAAAACTCTTGAAAAACTGGGGAGGTAATCAACGGCTAGAGGGTAACAGGCACCGCCCTACCAAACCTTCACACGAGATTTGGGTTCGAGATACATCTTATCCCCGGCTTTGCATTCAAACGCATCGTAAAAAGCCTGCTGGTGGACGACTTGGTTGTTGATGCGCGCAAAGCCCATCGCGTGGGGATCGGTCTTGATAAAGAGTTTTTCGAGCTCGGGGCGAATGACATTGCACCAGTTTTTTGCGTAGGCGATGA
The DNA here is from genome assembly GCA_937903155.1 of uncultured Bdellovibrionales bacterium. Classification (GTDB taxonomy): domain Bacteria; phylum Bdellovibrionota; class FAC87; order UBA2466; family UBA2466; genus CALCZU01. The sequence continues at coordinate 16,872 of CALCZU010000002.1, read as the reverse complement.
AGAATCCTCGCTTCTGTTCTTCGGTGACGACTTTTTGTCCTGCGAACGCGGTTTCATACGCCGACGTCACGCCGACGAGGTCGCCAATATTTTCGCCTAAAGTCAGTTTTCCGTCGTGACCAATCTTATTAAATTGTTCGACTAAGGGCTCTGTCAGCTTTTTAAATTTTTCGAGATCTTTCTTCGTCATCCATTGGCGAAGATTTCCGGTTGAATCATATTTCGATCCATTGTCATCAATCGAATGGCCGAGTTCGTGGCCTACAACCGAACCGATTGCCGCCAGATTTTTATATCGCTCGGCTTTTGAATCAAACATCGGCGGCTGGAGAATTCCTAAAAGCAAAGTGAACTTATTGTCTGATGGAGAATAATAGGCATTCACAACGAGGGGCGCCATACTCCAGCGATTTTTCGGTCGCTTTTGCGAAAGCTCTTCGATATCTCTTTCGATCAGTGCCTTTTGAAGTTTTCGAATATTCTCTTTCGGTGTTTCGGCTGAGAAATTTAAAACTGGGTTAAAATACCATTCTTCGTCGTTCTTAGGCTGAACCAAGTAAAGGGTTGCGACTTCGATTTTTTTCTTTGCTTCTTTTTTTGCAGCCGCTCCTAGCCAAGTATTTTTTTCGAGATCTTTGATCAATGTTTTTCGAACACTTTCGGCCATCTCTTTTACGGCCGCCTCGTCGAAATCCGGAAAAAGAATCGGAATGAGTTCGTTATCGAGTTCTCTTCCATAAGAACCCATGACTAATTTCGTACAGCGCTCTTGCCGAGGAGGGCGCACCGACGGCCCGCCTAAGTATTTTTTCGAAAATTCAAATAGAGCTTTGTAGAATTCGGGATAGGCATCATCCATATCGTGCGAGAGCGCGTGAAAAAGAAAAACGCTCTTCAGCTGTTCGATGGGAAGCGTTTCAAGAGAAGTATTTAGCCAGTCCAATGTCTCCGGCGTTAGATTTCGGATAGGGGTTTTCTCAGGAATTCTTTTCAAAATGCTCGTCAAAGCAAGCTTCGGGTATTTTTTCAAAAGATTCGCGCGTGTAATGTACGTATCTGTCGAGAGACGCTGTCTGAAATCTCTCGGCAGTGGATACCTACTGGCAATTTCTTTTTCAAAAGCAATCACCCAATCCGCGCGTTTTTCAGGTTCATCAAGTTCGATCGTCTTAAAGAAAAGGATTAATAATTTTTGATAGTCGACGAGCAAATCTTTCCGTTCATAATAAGACCGTTCGGGCAATGTCATGATTTTGGACATAAACAAAGCATCATAGCGATTTGTGTCCTTTTGATTTGCGATTTGGTCAAAATCGATAAATTTGTAATCGGGTTGGTCCATCCGCGAACCCGAAAGCTCGATGAGTTCTTTCCAAGACGCTAATGGTTTTAAAACTGCTTTCTCTTTTGCGACTTTATTCTTTTCTTCTTGAGCCGTCGCTTTTTCGCTCATGCAGGCGAGGAAATAATTTTTAATCGGTTTGGCGCGATCGCTTAAAGGTTCAGCTCCGTCTTCAAGTCGCTGAAAGTATGTTTTCTTCGCATATAAAAGTCTTTCGCTATTGTCGACGAAAGCAAAATTCCAATAAGAACGGTCTTCGGGCAACTTGAACGACTTTTCGACCTCCGAACAAACATAGGCATGAAAATCGTCACAGGGTTTAATTTCTTTACTCAAGGGAAAAGCTCTTTCATCCGGAATCGGACATCCCTTTAAAAGTTGCGCGCGGGTCAGCTTTTCTGCGGCGAAAACAGGTTGCAATGACAGAGTGGATAAAAACAAGGTGATGAAGATTTTCATCTCTATTTGATGACTGAAACCAGGGCATTAGTCAAAAAACGGTTACCCGCCGCGTCGTATCTCTTTTATTGTTTCGTTTCGGGCGCTGATACGTTATTAATCTTGACGTGATACACAAAATTTTAAGCCTCATTTTGATGCTCGTTTTTGTCGTGGGTTGCTCTTCGACGACTATTGTCGAAACTCCGAAGACCGCTTTTGTCCCCGAAAATTCAGGCCCTGAAGAACCCGAAATTATTTGGACGAGCCGAACGCTCGGAAAGCAATACGACTACCTCGGACAAGTCACGGTTAAGTCATGGACTTACGACGGCGCTTTAGGAAGATTGAAATCTGCCGGTAAAGAACTCAGAGCAGACGCTTTAATTGATGTGCATTATCAGCCGGTCGGGTTTCTGACCGAAATGCACGCCTTCGCCATCAAATTCAAACAATAAAATTATGGATTCAAAAACTATTAAAAAAATAGCCGTTCTCACTGGCGGGGGCGATTGCCCAGGCCTGAACTCAGCAATCCGAGCGGTCGTGCAAACCGCCATCGTCGAGTATGGAATCCAGGTGGTGGGAGTTCCCGACGGATTTAAAGGTCTTTTAGAAAATAAATTTGTTCCGCTCGATTTAAATAATACAACGGGAATCTTTTCAAAAGGCGGAACTGTTTTGGGATCTTCCAACGTGGATACTCCGTTTCGAGTACCGGTCGTTAAAGACGGCAAAAAGATTTACGAAGATCGCAGCGATGAAGTCGTTCAGCATTTAAAACAAGAACGGATTGATGCCTTAATCGTCATTGGCGGAGACGGCACGCAGAGTATTGCTCATGGGATGTCTCAAAAAGGAATTAAAGTCGTCGGCATTCCAAAAACGATCGACAATGATCTCAATGGAACCGAGTTTACGATTGGATTTTTCACAGCGGTCGCAACGGCCGTAGACGCTCTCGATAAACTCCACACGACTGCCGAATCTCACCACCGAATTATGGTGGTTGAAGTAATGGGCCGAAATGCGGGATGGATTGCACTCTTCTCGGGTTTAGGTGGAGATGCCGACGCGATTTTGATTCCGGAAATTCCGTTTGAATATCAAAAAATCGCGGATTTTTTGACGGACCTACACCATAAAAGCAAACGTTATTCGATCATCGTTGTCGCCGAAGGCGCAAAGCCAAAAGGCGGAGATGTTGTGATCAGTAAAATTATCGAAGATTCGCCAGAGCAAATTCGCTTGGGAGGCATTGGAAATCAAGTCGCTTCTCAACTCGAAAAACTCACCGGCCGTGAATGCCGCGCGATGAACTTAGGCCACCTTTTAAGAGGGGGATCGCCGGAAGGTTTTGACAGGATTTTAGCAAGTCGTTTCGGGGCCGTTGCCGTGAAGGCCGTCATGGACGGAAATTTTGATTCGATGGTGGCTTACAAAAATGACAACGTCGAACTCGTGCCTTTAGAAACGGGTGCGGGGAAAAACCGATTTATCATTCCGGATTCGCCGTTTCTCCAAGCGGCCCGTCATCGCGGAATCAACTTCGGCGATTAAAGCCCGAGCGCTCGTTGCATGGAACGGTCAACGACATGACCTCTTTCCATCGCCACGGGAATATCCACATCCACTAAGTGTTGAACGAGTTGAACAAACTCAGTTAAATCGGAAGGCTTGGTTAGATAAAGATCCGCCTGGCTCGCTTCACATTGTTTTTTATCGGACTCGAGGCTCGAGGACGTCAGGATAAAAACGGGAATCGAACTTAAAGCATCGTTCATTCGAATTTCTTTTAGAAGCACCCGCCCGTCGACTTTCGGAAGATTGAGATCCAGAATAATCACATCCGGCCGCGTGGCTTTTTGTGTTGCCACATCTTCCTGTAAATACTTTTCAGCCTCTTCGCCGTCGGTGATGAGTTTGATTTGAACTTGATTCGTCCACCGAAATATCATTTCTTTTAGAAGCCAAGCATCAGCAGGGTTGTCTTCGACTAAAAGCATTTGTATGGTTCGATCAAAGTTTGTCATGTCGGATGAAAATGCAAAATATAAACCAGTTCGCTAAAATATTTTAACATGGCAGAAAATAGAAAAAATTACGTTCTCATCCCTTCGGCAAAGGATTCTAGCAAGCCCATCAAGGCATGGGTGAAGGGCGTTCCCGTGGAAACTGAAGCTAAAGCGCAACTGCAAAACCTCGCTTCGTTACCTTTTATCTACCGCTGGATTGCCGCGATGCCGGATGTTCACCTAGGGAAAGGCGCCACAGTGGGAAGCGTCATCCCGACTCAAGGTGCGATAATTCCCGCAGCGGTGGGAGTCGATATCGGTTGCGGGATGATGGCTGTGAAGACAAGTCTCTTCGCAAAAGATTTGCCCGAAAGTTTAAAAGAAGTTCGCGCCCAGATCGAAAAAGCCGTTCCTCACGGCAGAACTCATCACGGAAAAAGAAATGACAAAGGTGCTTGGAAAGAAATCCCGGCAGAAGTTTATCAAAAGTGGGCGCTTCTCGAAAAAGACTATCAAGCGCTTTGTGCAAAGCATCCCAAACTCGGTCATGGAAACGACGTCAATCATTTAGGAACTCTGGGAACGGGAAACCATTTTATTGAGGTCTGTCTGGATGAGAAACAAAGTGTTTGGTTGCTTTTGCACAGTGGATCCAGAGGAGTCGGAAACCGCATCGGGATGTATTTTATCCAACTCGCAATGTCTGATATGGGAGTGCATCTTAAAAATCTTCCCGACCAAGACTTAGCTTACTTAAAAGAAGGCACAAAACATTTTGACGACTATGTAAAAGCCGTCGAGTGGGCGCAGAACTTTGCAAGCTTGAACCGTGAATTGATGATGGAATCCGTGATCAGCGCGGTGAAAGACTCCAAAGGCATTCCACCTTTCTCGCGAGAAAAAATCGCTGTGAACTGTCACCACAATTACGTGACGCAAGAATTTCACTATGGCGAAAAAGTTTTTGTCACTCGCAAAGGGGCGGTTCGTGCAGGACTGGGAGAACTCGGAATTATTCCGGGTTCCATGGGCGCCGAAACCTATATTGTCAGAGGCAAAGGGAATCCCGAAAGTTTTGAATCCTGCTCGCATGGAGCGGGGCGGGTGATGTCGCGAAATGCAGCGAAAAAGCAATTTACCTTGGAAGATCATCGAAAGGCGACTGAAGGAGTTGAGTGTCGGAAGGACAAAGATGTTCTCGATGAAACCCCAGGTGCTTACAAAGACATCCGGGCCGTGATGCAGGCTCAGAGTGATTTGGTAGAAGTTGTCCACACTTTGAAGCAAGTCATCGTAGTTAAAGGGTAATCCTTGTCATTGCGAGGGTGCGTAGCACCCGCGGCAACCTTTGTGTGCGGAACTGGGAAGGTTGCCGCGGGTGCTACGCACCCTCGCAATGACAGGATTTCCGCACTTCTAGAGAGGGTGTATTGCTAATAATATTCGGTTGAGCTATAAACCCGGCGCCAGATTTATAGGAGCCGCGCATGTTTTTTCAGAATTCGATTCGATTCTTTTTAATGAGTTTTCTTTTGATTCAAACCCATGCTCTAGCCGCTTCTAAAGAAGATTCGCAATATAAAATTTTAGAATTTAACGGCCGCGCGAAAGGATCTTTCAATTTTCGTAGAGCCGATGGAACGCATCTCAAAGTCCTCGTCAGCGACTACGCCACCTGCAAAATTCAGTTTAAAGAGCCTTTGAATAAATCTGCATCCAATCGAGTTTTAGTCTCTGCCGTGGTTCGGATGATTACGCCTCAAAATGAGTTAAAAGATTACACGGTTCTCGCTCAACCCCATCTTCCTTATTTAAAACAAGGAGCGAATGCGGAACCTTGGAACTCTCCAGGTTTTTCTCACCAACTCAAATCGAATTTGCCCGACGCGATAAATGAGCAGATCCAAAACTTCAATGAAAGCGCGTTTACGACTCCCATTAAAGACGGCCATATTCTGACCCATAAAATTACGCTGCGATATAAGAATGACAACCGAGTCTATTCTTATTGGATGGATGCTGACATGAAAGGCACGGGATCAACGGCCACTCCCTATGTCATTCGCTTGGGAAGCGCAGTCCGAAATCCAGGTGAATTTTTCGGGACCACCGCTTCTCTTAACTGCATTCAGTAATTATTTCTGTGTTTCCCAAAATTTTTGACCTTCGGCCGGCAAAGAGTCAATCGGATCAAAATATTCATAAAGACGATTTAACGCTTCGGGATCATTCCATTCGATGGACGTTAAATAATTTTTCGTCCAATAAGAAATCCCTTTTACGCGATCATACGAGTGCAATTGATGGAGCCAACGTTTTCCAACGTATGGAACGTCGCAAACCAGTCTCGGCGTTGCAAAACCGGGAAGATATCCCATAATATCGTGTTGCAGCTTTTGCGCGTCGGCGACCGAAATTCTCCAGTGCTCCGCATTCGGAATCATGTCGCACATGTAAAAATAATACGGCAAGATATTTCCATGATCTTGAAGTTTAAAGCACAGATCTAAGAGATCTTTTTGAGTGGTATTGACCCCACGTAAAAGCACACCTTGATTTCTCACATCTCGAAAACCCATATCGAGAATCTTTCGAGCGACTTTAGCCACCAGCGGTGTCAGTGACTGAGCATGATTGATATGCGTATGAAGTGCGATATTCACACCTTTGGAATGTGCTTTTTTCGCTAAGCGATCAAATGCTTTTAAGACATCATCTTGAAGAAAATGCTGGGGAACCCCCATCATTCCTTTACTTGCAAGTCGGATATCTCGAATGTTTTCGATATCCATTAGAGAGGAAACAAAGGACTCGACTGTTTGGGCGGGGAGATTTGCGATATCGCCTCCCGACACCACAACGTCTCTTACCGAAGGCGTCTTTTTTAAATACTCGAGAATTCCGGTAATCCGATCTCCTTGAGGTTTCTCAAATTTGCGTTTGCTGATTTGCGGAACACTTTGGCCGACGAGATCCATCCGAGTGCAGTGCCCACAGTACTGCGGACAGGTCGAGAGCAATTCCGCTAAAACTTTTGTCGGATAACGGTGAGTGAGACCATCAGTTACCCACATCTCGTGTTCATGCAAGCTATCTCGCGCGGACTTTGGATGACTCGGCCATTTCTTATCTCGGTCGCTAAATGCCGGTGCCATATAAAGGCGAACGGGATCTTTCCACAGGTTCTCAACATTCATCGTGTTGATCATCTGCGGCGGAATCAGCATCGACATTGTCGCGCGCTCCGCTTGATCTTTGATGATATCGGCGGCTAAATCATCGGGAAGAAAATTTCCGAGAACTTGCTTGAACTGAGCAACGGTTTTGACAAAGTTTCTTTTCTGCCAGATGGCATCGTTCCATTCCGCTTCCGTGACGTTTTTATATCCAGGAATTCTTTTCCAGTCGGGCTCGAAAAAATCCGAGTTGTAACGGTAAGGATAAGGCTGTTTCTTTGAGGCTTCTAAAGATTGATCCGATTTTGGGCTCGCGTTTGACACAAAAAACTCTCCATCTAAAGCTGTTAGTAAGGATAACATATAGAAACTGTGGGGAATTGACAAACCATCGGGCTTAAGAGAAATCTATTTTAATGCATTATGTCAAAAACCAAATCGGAAGCTGGCAAGATGAAATTCGCTCGGCCTATCAGTCGATAAACGACCTTTTGAATGCAGGCCTTCTCAGTGGGGAAGAAGCCTTCCGTCTAAACCCTGTCGAAAAAAAATATTCGATTTTTTTAACGCCGTATTACGCAAAATTGATTGATAGAACCGACCCCCACTGCCCTATCCGACGACAAGCGATTCCGGCTTTCGAAGAAATGGACGAGTCTCCAGAACTTTCTCCCGATCCGTTAACAGATTTAAAACATCAACCGGTTCCCAAGGTAACTCATCGTTATTCGAATCGTGTTTTACTCCATTTGACCCCGAATTGTTCGATGTACTGCCGATACTGTTTTAGAAAATCACTTTTAAACGAACTCAAGGAAGATCTTTTTAAAGGGGAACTCGACAAAGCGTTTCAGTATTTAGAATCTCAAACTGAGATTGAAGAAGTGATTTTGTCGGGAGGGGACCCATTACTCGTTTCGGATGCGAGTTTAAGTCAGACTTTAAAGCGCTTGTGCGAGATCCCTCATCTCAAAAGAATTCGAATTCATACGCGTGTCCCCGTGACCTGCCCCATGAGAATTACTCCGTCTTTGATTCAAGTGCTTTCTGAACAGTCCAAACCGCTTGTGATGGTTGCACATTTTAATCACCCGAAAGAGCTAACATTGGAAGCACGACAAGCGCTTTACTCTTTAAGCGAAGTGGCGACTCTTCTCAATCAGTCGGTACTTCTCAAGGGCGTCAATGATTCTGCGGCGACATTAAATCTTTTAAGCGAAAAGCTTTTTGAAACGCGAGTTCTGCCTTATTACTTACACCATCCCGATAAAGCTTCGGGGACAAAACATTTTCAGATATCAAAAGCAGAGGGTCTGGCGATTTACGAAGAGTTTAAAAAATCGACCTCAGGCTATCTCGTCCCCAAGTACGTTGAAGACGATCCGAAATCGCCTTTTAAAACGCCCGTTAGCCTTTTTTAGGTTTGAAATCGATTTCGATTTTCTGAGAGATTTCGGTCTTTGTGGCACTGGCTCTTTGGATTCTGTCTTTACGCGACAAAATCTTTTCTTCTTCTCCAGCAGGAATCATTTTCCCTCCCGTAATACCCGAGAGCATGAGCTGGAAATTCTCAAGATGCGTGCACTGAGTAAGAGCTTCTTCTTTCGAAACTTTTCCGGTTTTTACCAGAGCTAAGAGGCATTGATCAAAACTTTGCATTCCCTGATGACCGCTCACTTCAATCACGTTGGCAAGTTCGATGGTTTTGAGAGGATCGGCGATCAACTCACGGACGCGGGCATTGGTCACAAGGATTTCAGTCGCCACACATCTTCCTTTTCTGTCGATCGTTTTCACAAGCCTTTGGGAAACAACCCCAATCAAAACATTGGCAAGTTGACTTCGGACCTGATCCAAAGCTTCGGGTTCGATATTACTTAAGATGCGATTGATCGTCTCCGGTGCGTCTTGAGTGTGAAGCGTACTTAAAACCAGATGCCCCGTTTCGGCAGCGCTTAACGCCATTCGAACCGTCTCTTCATCTCGCATTTCGCCGATGAGGATGACATCGGGATCTTGTCTCAGAGCGAATTTTAATGCTTTTGAGAAACTATCGGTGTCGAGTCCGACTTCTCGTTGAGTCACAACACTTTTGCGATCTTTAAAGTTAAACTCAATGGGATCTTCAATCGTTAAAACATGGCAAGACCGAGTTCGGACAATGTAGTCAATCATCGCGGCGAGTGTCGTCGATTTTCCACTGCCCGTAGTTCCAGTGACTAGGATGAGTCCTCTTAAATTGGAACAAAGATCTTTTAAGATAGGCGGAAGTCCCAGATCATCTAGGTTTTTGATCATGTCGGGGATGTGTCGAGCGACGATTCGCGGATGAGATTTTTGTTGGCAGATATTAATTCGAAAACGTCCAAAACCTGCGATCTCGTGACTGCAATCGATTTCTTCACCGGCTTCATAGCGAGTCGCTTGGTGAGGGGTCATCACTGCGTAAGCAAAACCTTGGATGACGAGTGAGGAAAGGCGGGGTGGTGCTTCGTTTCCTTCATCATTTAAATAATAAAGCTGTCCATTCACTCGAACGACAACGGGAAGTCCCGTTTTTAAATGAACGTCCGAGGCTTTTCTTTCAACCGCTTTTTTGAGAAGTTCTTCAAACTCCGAAAGATACTGTTCAGGAGTTTGTTCTAATTTATAGACTATCGACACAACTTCCCCCTTCAAAAGCTTTTCGGAACATCCGAGAAACTTAAAAAGGGGGAAATCATGAAGAAATTTTCACAATTTAATCAGCTTTTTTAGCGGATTTTGCGGGAGCGGGAATCGCCTTTTTCTCTTTGGCGGCGATGAGCTTTTCTTCCGCTTCGTCGTCCTCATCTTCTTTGGTCTTCTCAGCCGTCAGAACGAGATTTCCATCTTTTTGGGCTTTGGCTTCGATTTGTTTCCGCATCTTCACCATGTAATCTGGATGTTCTTTTAGGAATTGACGGGTGTTGTCTCTTCCTTGACCGAGTTTTTCCCCCTCCATCGCAAACCAGGATCCGCTTTTTTCGACAATTCCGTATTGAGTTGCAAGGTCAATCATTTCGCCTTCGCGAGAAATGCCTTCTCCAAAGAGAATGTCGAACTCCACTTGTTTAAACGGGGGCGCTAATTTGTTTTTCACCACTTTTACGCGCGTTCTACTTCCGATGACTTCGTCACCATTTTTCAAAGCGGTCACGCGACGAATATCCAAACGGAGAGAAGCGTAAAACTTCAGAGCGTTACCGCCTGTAGTCGTTTCGGGATTTCCAAACATGACTCCGATTTTCATGCGCAATTGGTTGATGAAGATGAGACACGTTTTAGATTTGCTAATGCAACCCGTGAGTTTTCTCAAAGCTTGCGACATGAGTCGGGCTTGTAAACCCATATGAGAATCTCCCATATCCCCTTCGAGTTCGGCTCGTGGGACAAGAGCTGCGACCGAATCGATCACAACGATATCAATCCCACCGCTTCGAACGAGGATTTCGGCGATTTCAAGCGCTTGCTCCCCGGTATCAGGTTGGGAAATCAAAAGATTTTCCGTATCGACTCCTAATTTTCTGGCATACCCCACATCGAGGGCATGTTCGGCATCGATAAATGCGGCAACTCCACCTTCGCGTTGTGCTTGAGCAATCGCATACAATGCAGAAGTCGTTTTACCCGATGATTCAGGTCCATAGATTTCTGTAATTCTGCCGCGGGGAAATCCGCCAATCCCGGTGGCGAGATCTAAACCTAATGAGCCCGTCGAAATCACTCCCATATCCAACGACAGCTTTTTGCCATCGCCTAGACGCATGATCGAGCCTTTTCCAAACTGCTTTTCAATCGACAATAAAGCAATACTGACAGCCTTTTGCCGATTCTCACTCGTCTCGTGTCTTTCGGGCCTGTCTAATTTATTATTTTCCATGATTATTCTCCTCTTTCATTAAATTTGCGAACGCATCACCAGATGCATTACGATATTTCCGTAAATTCCTGCGATAATGTCATCCAACATAATGCCGAGCCCACCTTTGAGTTTTCGATCGGCAAAATTTGCGGGAATGGGTTTGACGATGTCAAAAAAACGAAACAGAAGAAATCCCATCACTCCTGTGTAACCCGTTAGGGGAATTCCTATCATCGTGATCATCACTCCTGCAATCTCATCAATGACAACCCGCTGAGGATCATGTTTTTTAAAGACTTGACTCGCTATGTTGGAAACCCAAACTCCAATCACACTGAAAAAGACGGCGGACAGGGCTTGCAGAAAAGTTCCGCTATCCCTCAAAAGATAGACAAAAACCATTCCGACGACCGAGCCGGCAGTCCCTGGCGCGACCGGGAAAAATCCACTGTAAAATCCTGTAGAGAGAAAAACTCCTAAGTGTTTTTTCCAAGCTGGTAGTGTGTTTTCGGACGGCACAGATTTAAAAAGGTGCTCCTCGCGCTCGAATTTGGCAATGCAAAACTTCATTGCGCAGGTAGTAGAGCGGAAAAAAAGATTTGAAAAGCCTTTTAGGGGAGCGTCCCGGCTTCACTTCGTTACGCCGGGCAGGCCCGGATTTAAAAAGGGGTTCTTTTTTACGAGAAACCCCTTTTCTATAAAAAATTAATTGCAGGTGAAATCGTGGGCGCGGACGGTTTTTCTGCCGTTCGCTTTAGCGCGCTTGGAAGCTTGCTCCAAATACCAGTAGATGACTCCGTTTAAACCATCAAAAGCATCTCCTGCGACATTGCATCCTGCTTTTTTTAAGACTGCTTTTGCTTTACTCCCAACTACGAGAGATTCCATTTTTTTCTTGGCCATAAGACCCTCCTTTTTGAAAAAGGAATCATTCTTAGTGAGATTACGAGGAGAGGCAAGCTTTGAATTTATCTATTTATACAAAAGCGCGTCATAAATGCGCTTTAAACACCCAAAATCGAAATGCACAGATCAGCATCATTAAAAAAATCGCCTGAAAATATCTGAGGTAACCTACATTTTCCATTTCCATCATTCCTCCGCCTCTCAGACACTTCAGAATTGAAAACGTGTTACTTGCTTGCCGTCATTGCGAGCGGGCGCAGCCCGCGCGGCAACCCTCCCCACTCGGCGCACAAAGGTTGCCGCGTCGGTTTCGCCTCCTCGCAATAACACTCTCGTTCCAGCAGTCGTTGCGAGGAGCGAAGCGACGACTTGTCCGGCGCAGCTTTAGCGGAGACGGAAGCAATCTCGCTGATAACATGAGCGCTATTCGCGACGTGCAATTATTTAAAATATTCTTCTTTGAATTTTAGGAGATTGCGATAGGCGGAATCGTAGATCATAAAACGAGTGCCTCGAGTGGTGACTTCGGGATTGAGATCGGGGTGGTACTGTTTTGCAAGCTCTCGATAACGTTTGTGGATAGTATTCCAATCTCTCGTCGGCTTAAGCCCCAGGACAGAAAGATTCTGTAAAACTTTTTCAGGTAAAAATTCTTTCGCAGGCTTTTTTGGAATCTCCGCGTGAGCCGCCGGTGGAACGGCTCTCAATTTCGGCTTTGCTTTCACCGCGGGCCGAACCGCAGTCTTGTTCTTTGAGAAAAGCAGCGTGTGATAGAAACCCCAGAAAATCAAAAACCCTGCAGGAAACATCAAACCTGACGGCAGGCGTTTAAATTCTACTTCAAAAAAATACTCGAGCAGTAAAAAGGGAACCGCCGAAAAAAGCCAAAATGAAAAAGTCACGGAAGACTTTTGAGACGCAGAAAATCTGTCAGGATGCTCCCTATTTTCATAAAGGTGCGAGCGGTAGTCTTTGGTCGAAAACGCCATATCCCCTCCTAAGGATGCAAGTTCTTGCCCACTCTCAGCCTGCCTAGGCATAAGGAAACGTGTCTCAAGTGTAGACAAAACGCTTTTCACAATCGCCTTAAGTAGCGGATATCTCTAGCTTTAGTCTGTATACTCGCTGGGCGATCTGACTCCCCTCAAAGTAAGTCCCTGACTTTTATGGCAAAACTCATTAATTTACGCTCGTGCTGACAAAGACTAAGACACCCACACAATGGGCATGGATCACAGGACTCACCCTTTGGAGTGTGGCATTTCTACTCCCGTTTTTTTGGAAAAAAGGATTAGGCGTTGTCTCAAAAACTTTTATGGAGGGAAGTCTGCGCTTTTGGTCCGGCGGAAATCCTTACGCGACTCCCGAAATCGGAGATGTCTTTCATTACTCTCCCCTCTTCGCCGCTTTCTACGGAATTTTTGCCTACGCGTCTCACCAAATTCATCTCACGCTTTGGGCGGCTTTAAATTCTTTTGTGTTATGTTTCGGAATCAATCAATGGGTGAAGTGGGATAAGAAAATGGGCTTTTGGCTCTGGCTCGCACTCGCTGCAATGCTCATGGAACTCGATATTTCTCAGCGCTATCACCAAGCCAATGCGCTCATCATTGGAATCACACTGTGGGGAATGGCGCTTTACAAAGAAAAGAATTTTTTTGCGGCGGGAGTGATTTTAGCTTTGGGAATTAATATCAAAATCATTCCGATTTTATTCGCGCTTCCTTTACTGTGGCCTTTGAATCGCAATTATATTTTAGGACTTCTCTCGGGCCTCTTCTTATTTTTTATTTTGCCGATCCTCTTTGTAGGATGGGAGAGAAATCTTTACTTACACCAACAACAATTTGCCGCCATCTTTTCGGATCTTGAACATCGAAAAATGTTAGATATTAAAAATGTGCTCTTACGTTTGGAATACGATCGCATCGCCGAGCCCGTTCAAATTGCCATCACCGGAATTTTTGTCTGGGTCTTTTGTCTCTCAAGATTTATCTTTAAAAACAATTTTCCCTGGGCCTCTTGGATTAGCTTTGGTGTGGCGAGTTGTCTCTTACTGTCTCCGCGAACCGAATCACCGACGTTTGTCTTACTCGCTCCTTGCTATTTGCTTTTAATGCCAGAAAAATCTGTTTCAGAGAAATCAATCACAGCAATTGCATTTTTCTTCATTTCTATCGTCTTTACTGCCGTATGGGATCCGTTTTTCCACCTCTCCATCCAAAATAATTACGTCTCAAAAGTCATGGGAACTTTTTTGATTTGGGCTTTATGCGCAGGCCAACTCATTTGGGGATTTATCCAAACTCGACGCGAAACAACTCGCCTGATTGAAATTCACGCATGAAACAAAAAATTGTTGAAATTTGTAGAAGACTTTACGAACGCAATCTGCTCGCCGCATGCGATGGTAATGTGAGTTGTCGCCTGGAAGACGGCACGATTCTCATGACACCGACCGCGATGAATAAAGGTTTTATTCAGGAAAACGATTTGGCGTTAGTCACATTAGACAATCAAATCCTCTTCGGAAATCCCAGCGGAGAACGACTCATGCACCTCGAAGTATATAAGCGGTGCCCTCAAGCAAAAGCAGTAGTTCACGCACATCCGCCGACCGCCATCGCATGGACAGTGGGTCAACCCGAACTTAAAGAACTTCCGAGCGACTGTCTTTCGGAGATTATTCTCGCTGTCGGATCGATTCCCATCGCGGCATACGCTCGGCCCGGTACTTTAAATATGGGCGAAGTGCTTTATCCGTACCTCCCTCAACACCGTGTCATGATTCTCGCAAGACATGGCGCTTTGAGTTGGGGAGAGTCTTTAGAAGAAGCCTACGATGGCATGGAACGCCTCGAACACTCGGCCCAAATTTTAAAAAGTGCGTTCGAATTGGGTGGCCTGCACCCGCTCCCCAAAGAAGAAGTCGCGATCCTAAGAGAAATGCGAAAAGACTTAGGCGAAACTTCGCGTTAGCTGATTTGTCCGTAGCTTTTTCCTCTGTTATCCTTTGACGAAATGAAATGGGGGACTGCTTTGCGCAAATCGATTTGCTTTTACTTCAGCCTACTCGTTATCTCGCACGGTCTTTTCGCTGAACCAAACCACGCACCCGACACCACTGCCAAACGCGAGGTCGTAACCGGAAATGAAATTTACGCCATCAAACCCGAGGTTCCGCTCGAGAAAGCGCAATCGCAGCTTTTCGACGAAATGGAAGCCGTTCAGAAGAGAACAGTCGAAGCCGTACAAAAATTGAAAAGCGAATTCGGTATGACTCTGATTCTGAGTCGGGGAGAGATTGAAACCTACCTCGCAAATATAAAGACTGACCTTAAGAAGCCTTCTGGCATCTCCCCTGGTCAATACAAGATTCTTAAAGAGCAAGACAGATTCAAAGCATTGATGAATCAAGCCAATGATATTCCACCCGTGTTAGATTTTGCTTTCACTGCAAAACTCTCAAAAATCACGGTGGGACGAGAACTCTGTAATCTGATTTACACTAAACCCATTTTTAAAGATAAAAAGTTGGAGACTTTTGAGAATACTAAAGCCAGTGCGGGAGCCATGTATTCGGTCCAAGCTTTTGACGATTCCTATTATACTTTCTGCGCGTTTCAGAGAACGGATGACAACTCTAGAACGCGTTTGATCTTGCATTTCAGTAAAGATTTTAAACTGATTGAAGTTTTTACCACGCCTCCAGAACCGCCACATGGCATACCGAATCTGAAAAAAATTCTTGTCAAAGAAAACTGGGAACCGGTTCACTTTGCAATGACACCCAAACCTTCGAATCCCCTAGTACAAAACCTATCTTTGTCTAAAAAGCCGCCTTTCACAGAGCCGACCACAAAACAAAACCAAAGCCACTCCGCAGAGTACTTTTTAGATACGAGTCTGAGTACCTATCTGGACCGAGGTGGCATTCAGAACCTTTCTATTGTTTATCCAGGAGGAAGCAAACTCTCAAAAGGCCTTCGCGGTTTAGTCCAGTTCGCAAGTCCTCAACTTGCGGAAGAAGCTCTATACGATGAAAGAATGAATCTCTGCGAACTTTCAAACAGATTAAAGAGAGCGGGAGTTCAATATGTGGATACTTTTTACATCGCAGATTTTGAGAGCGTTCAAACCTACCTAAAAAAAGGAAGAACCTTTTCTGAGATTCTCAAACAGATCGACGAAAAATCCGGTGATAATTTCATTGACTACATCCGTTTTATTACCGGAAAAGAAATTAAGGGACCTACTATCAACGGGAGCATAACAATTGGGGAAGATGCTTCTTCGACGGACATAGAAAAATTTTTTAGTACACTTCCCTCCCTCAAAAAACTGCGAGAAAATCGAGACCAAATCAGAAAGTTCACCGATAGAATCGCTGAAACTTACGGGATCTTTCTCAATGCGGATGCCGCATTTCTAAAGGGGGATTCTGAAGTGACCCTAAAAACTTTACAGTCGCTTGAAGCGAGCCTCAAAGAACTTCCTCTAAACTCCCTTAATTTTACTAAGATCGATATCAGCATAGGAGAGAACAGTCCATTTTGGGATTCAAAAAGGGACTTCAACATTCCATTGGGAACCGAATGTACTCCTGAACTATTAAAAAAGTACGCTTCTCCCATCGAAAAAGACACTTTGGAATTCCGACGACAAATCAAAAATGACGTTACATACCGCCCCTATAAGAAAGACCTTTTGCAAGATGAGCAGAAAAAGCAATCGCATCAGATCGCAAA
This sequence comes from uncultured Bdellovibrionales bacterium, assembly GCA_937903155.1. GTDB lineage: Bacteria > Bdellovibrionota > FAC87 > UBA2466 > UBA2466 > CALCZU01. The sequence continues at coordinate 364 of CALCZU010000002.1, read as the reverse complement.
TGGTTTGAAGTTGAAAGGAACTATTAAAAACTCGGCCCGACCCGAGGCCGCTTCCAACATTTACAAGATTCTTGAAGAACTTGCGAATGAGGGGCTAGACATGTCAAAGAGGAATTTCCAAAACATCGTGTTAATCGGCACAGGTAAGATTGAGATATGTCCCGATAAAGATGATTTAATCTGCAAGAGAACTACTTTATGTATTGGCTCTCAGGTGACGAAGGAGGAGCTCCGCAAGTTTTTTGGAATCTAAATCGGAGCGTCTGCGACGAAGGAAGATTTGCGGAAGTTTTTTTTGGCGAAGCGGAATTAATATTAATATTAAGTTTAATATTAATATTAAATTAAAAATTAAAAAGGAAGC
>CALCZU010000001.1 GCA_937903155.1 uncultured Bdellovibrionales bacterium | reverse complement strand
GACGAAAAGGAAATTATTTCCGGAGCCCGTGACGAAGTCGCAAAACAACTCGATACGGTTCGCTCAAAAATTAAAGCGGATACAGACGCCGCCAGAAAAGAATTAGAACCGCTTGTAAATGATTTCTCAAGCCGAATTGTCAGTAAATTGGTGGGATATTCTGTGACGGTTCCCTCCGGTTTTTCGAAGGGCACAAACGAAAACAAGAAGGAGCAAACGGCTCAAACTTGAGTCGCGAGATAAAGATGAGTCCAGAAGTATTAGCACCGATAGTCAACTTCGCAGTCGTTGTTTTCATTCTTGTTTATTTTGGCAGAAAACCGTTTGTGGATTTTTTTGCAACCCGTAGCGTTTCAGTTTCTGCGGCGATGAAAGAAGCCGAGGCTTTTTCGAGAGACGCTTTGATCGATTTTGAAAAGTGGCAGAAAAATTTCAAAGAAAAAGATGCTCACATCCGTCAGATGGAAGTCGATTCTCAAAGCAGTTTAGAAAAGTTGAAAGAACGCACACTCGCTCAAGCGAAAACCGAAGCCGAGCGAATTAAAAAAGATGCGAGTTTAATGGCGACGAGCGAAACGCTGAAAGCGTCCGAACAACTTCAAAAAGAAGTCGTTGCGGGAAGTTTAGAAGTTGCCGAAAGATATTTAACCCAAAATTTGCCCACAAAAGACAAAGCGAAACTTGTGGAACAATACGTAGAGTTGGTGCGCAATGGCAGCAGGTAAAATCGCAATCAGATATGCGAAGGCCGTCTTTGACTCTATTAAAGGCGATAGCAAAATTAAAACTATCATCAGTGAGTTGAAAACTTTCGGCCAAATGTTGGATTCAAACTCAGAATTGCAAGCGCTCGCAAACTCTCAGGCCTTTTCAGAGAGCGACCGACGCGGCGTCGTGGAAGATCTCGCAAAAAAATTAGGGTTATCCGAAACCACCTTAAGAGTGCTTTTGGTTCTCTCAGAAATGAAACGCCTCTCCTCTGTGACAGAAATAACGGAGAGATTAAACGTGCTTTCGTTAAATGCCTCGAGTGTTGTGCCCATGAGAGTGGAATCGTCGAATACGCTCGAAGAAGGCGATCGCGGCAAAATTGAAAATAAATTTTCACAAATTTTAGGAAAAAAAGTAGAAGCCACTTACCATGTGGATCCTGGACTTCTCGGCGGCCTTAAAGTGACCGCCGGAAGCCGAACGTTTGATGGATCGCTGGAAGGTTGGCTTGTCGAACTCGAAGAAAGATTGATCGGAGGAAGTCACTAATGCAACAAGTACGTGCTGATGAAATCAGTTCTATTATTAGAAAACGAATTGAGGAATTTGATAAAGAAGTCCGGGTCGCTGAAACAGGCAACGTGCTGCAAGTCGGTGACGGTGTGGCGAAAGTCAGCGGTCTTCAAGACGTTCAAGCAGGGGAAATGGTGGAGTTTCCTGGCGGCGTTTTCGGATTAGTTTTGAACTTAGAAGAAGACAGCGTCGGGGTTGCCGTTTTCGGGGATGTCAGTCACGTACGAGAAAATGACCTAGTAAAACGAACTGGAAAAATTCTTCAAGTTCCCGTCGGTATGGGACTGATCGGTCGAGTGGTGAATGCGCTCGGACAACCGATTGATGGTAAAGGTCCTATCCAATCGAAAGAGTTTAGAAACGTAGAAATCAAGGCTCCCGGAATTGTGAAAAGACAATCTGTGAATCAGCCGCTTCAAACAGGGATTAAAGCTATCGATGCGATGATTCCGATTGGACGAGGTCAACGAGAGCTTATCATTGGCGATCGTCAGACAGGTAAAACTGCGGTCGCAGTGGATGCGATCATCAATCAAAAAGGCCAAGACGTATTTTGTATTTACGTGGCGATTGGACAAAAACAATCGACGGTAGCTCAGGTCGTTGAAAAACTTCGTACTTCGGGTGCGATGGATTACACGATTGTTGTTTCTGCAACGGCTTCCGAACAAGCGCCTCTTCAATATATCTCTGCATACGCAGGGGTTACGATGGGTGAGTGGTTCCGCGATGGTGGAAAACACGCCTTGATCGTTTACGACGATTTGACAAAACAAGCGCAAGCTTATCGTCAGTTGTCTCTTCTTTTAAGACGTCCGCCGGGTCGTGAAGCTTATCCCGGAGACGTTTTCTACTTGCATAGCCGTCTATTAGAACGTGCCGCAAGACTCTCGGACAAAGAAGGCGGCGGAAGTTTAACCGCTCTTCCAATTATTGAAACGCAAGCGGGAGACGTTTCGGCGTACATTCCGACGAACGTGATTTCAATTACCGACGGTCAAATCTTTTTGGACACCGACTTATTTTACTCAGGTGTTAGACCTGCGATTAACGTCGGTATCTCGGTTTCTCGAGTCGGTGGAAGTGCGCAGATTAAAGCGATGAAACAAGTCGCTGGAAATTTACGTCTGTCGCTCGCGCAATATCGCGCGATGGCAGCTTTCGCACAGTTCGGATCCGACTTAGACAAAGCGACGCAAGATCAGCTGACTCGCGGTGAACGCATGGTCGCGATTTTGAAACAAGGACAATATCAACCGCTTCCTGTTGAAAAACAGATTGCGATTATTTACGCCGCAAATGCGGGAGCGCTTGATAAGTTGCCCGTCGATAGAATCAATGACTTTGAAAAAGGTTATTACGAACAGATCGAACAAAAAGCTCCAAAGGCATTTGAACTTTTGAGAACTAAAAAAGCGATCGATGACGAAGTAAAAGGTCTCTTAGATGGAGTTCTGAAAGATTACGGGGCAACTTTTTCCTAAAGAAAAAACATGGCAGACCTAAAAGAAATTAAAAAGCGAATTGGCTCGGTTCAAAACACCCGCCAGATCACGCGCGCGATGAAGATGGTGGCAGCCGCAAAGTTGCGACGTTCGCAAGAAGCGATCGTCAACGCTCGACCGTATGCTTATCGGATTTACGCGATTCTGATTTCTCTTTTCCAAAAAGAAGGAATTCAACACCCTCTTTTAGTTTCGCGAGATGAAAAGAAAATCCGGCTCGTGGTTTTAGCGGGAGATCGAGGTCTTTGCGGATCGTTTAACGCCAATATTTTAAAAGCTGCGCACAATTTTATTAAAGCGAAAGAAGCGCTAGGGATTGAAGTCAGTCTCGATGTGATCGGTAAAAAGGCGAATGACTATTTTAAAAAACGTCATCCGATTTCGACTTATCACGAAGGTATCATCGCGAAAGTTTCGTGGGGCAAAGTTTCAAAAATTGCGGACGAAATTTTAGCGGCTTATCAAAAAGAAGAGTTTGATGCGATTTATCTCGTGTACAACGAATTTAAATCGGCGATTCAGCAAAAAATTACAACCGAGCGTTTGATTCCGGTAGCGACGGAAATTCCTCAAGGCGTTCAATCGATGCTGACGAATATGGAAGCCGAACGGTTCAAAGACTATATTTTTGAACCTTCGAAAGAAGAAATTTTAAGCGAAATTATTCCAAGACATTTCAAGATGCAGCTTTTTAGATCGATTCTTGAAAGTATCGCGAGCGAGCATGGCTCACGAATGTCTGCGATGGAAAATGCGACAAAGAATGCGTCAGAAATGATTTCAGGACTGACATTGAAATATAACAAAGCACGACAAGAAAAAATCACGGGCGAACTTATGGAAATCGTCGGTGGCGTCGAGGCAATGAGATAAGGTTTAGGAGAGCGAATATGCAAGCAGTAGGACACATAACTCAAGTGATTGGACCCGCAGTTGACGTGGCTTTTCCACCCGAAGGGCTTCCGCCGATTTACAATGCGCTCAAAGCGAAAAATCCCGCGATTGATGAACGCGATGACAATTTAACTTTAGAAGTGGCACAGCATCTTGGAGATGGTGTCGTCCGTTGTATCGCGATGGATTCCACAGACGGTTTGCAACGCGGAATGAAAGTTCGCGATACGGGTAAACCGATTATGGTGCCTGTCGGTCGGGAAGCACTGGGGAGAATTTTAAACGTGATCGGCGAACCTGTGGACGAAGCAGGACCGGTCAATGCGAAAACGCTTTATCCAATTCATCGCCCTGCTCCTTCTTTTGAAGACCAGAGTACATCAGTCCAGATGCTTGTGACTGGGATTAAAGTGGTGGATCTTCTAGCTCCTTACGCTCGAGGCGGTAAAATCGGATTGTTCGGTGGTGCCGGCGTGGGAAAAACCGTTCTCATTATGGAACTGATTAACAACATTGCGCAACAGCATGGTGGTCTTTCGGTGTTTGCCGGAGTGGGTGAAAGAACCCGTGAAGGAAACGATCTTTGGATGGAAATGAAAGAGTCGGGCGTTATCAATAAAACGTCTTTGATTTACGGTCAGATGAATGAACCCCCAGGCGCTCGTTTGCGAGTCGCTTTGTCGGCATTGACCGCTGCTGAATATTTTAGAGATGAAGAAGGTCAGGACGTTCTCTTGTTCGTCGATAATATCTTCCGATTCACTCAGGCAGGTTCTGAAGTGTCTGCTCTTCTCGGACGTATTCCTTCCGCTGTGGGTTACCAACCGACATTGGCTACGGAAATGGGACAGCTTCAAGAGCGTATTACGACGACAAAAAAGGGTTCAGTAACTTCCGTGCAAGCGATTTACGTTCCTGCGGATGACTATACGGATCCGGCTCCTGCGACAGCGTTTGCGCATTTGGATGCGACAACGAACTTGTCTCGTGCGATTTCTGAAAAAGGAATTTACCCAGCGGTGGATCCTCTCGCATCGACTTCCCGCCTTTTAGCGCCTGAAGTGGTCGGTGACGAACACTACAAAGTTGCTCGTGATGTGCAGAAGATTTTGCAGAGATATAAAGATCTCCAAGATATCATCGCGATTTTGGGTATGGACGAATTGTCTGAAGAAGATAAACAGACTGTGAACCGTGCTCGTCGTCTGGAAAGATTCCTCTCGCAACCTTTCTTCGTGGCGGAACAGTTTACCGGTAATCCTGGAAAGTACGTTCAGGTGAAAGACACGGTCCGCGGATTTAAAGAAATTGTTGAAGGCAAACACGACGCACTTCCCGAGCAAGCTTTCTACATGGTGGGAAGTATTGAAGAAGCGATCGCCAAAGCTGAAAAAATGAAGGGTGCTTAAGTGCTAACGATTGATATTGTCACACCGACTAAGAAGCTTGTGGAAGGTTTAAAAGCCGATTCCATTAAACTTCCAGGGGTCAAAGGACAGCTTGAGATCCTCACAAACCACGCCGATCTTTTGACGCTCCTTGAGCCAGGTGTCGTATCCTTCGTCCAAGATGGTCGCGAAAGAAAATTCGCCGTCAGTTTTGGGTTTGCCGAAGTCAAAAATAATAAAGTGACCGTTATGGGAGAAACCGTGGAGGATTCGACTCAAATCGATATTCCGCGCGCCAAAGCCGCTCAGAAAAAAGCGGAAGAAGCGCTACAAAACGTTCTCTCAGAAGAGCACTTTAAGAAACACCAGTTGAAGTTAGAACGCGCTATCATCCGACAACACATTGGTTCCGGCCAAGCTTAAAAGGCGACCGGACAAGCAGTCATTGCGAGGAGGCGTTAGCCGACGAAGCAATCTCGCTGCAAAAGAAAGAATGTGGTTAAAATGGAAGATCTTCGCCTCAAAATAAACGAAATTTTTCACAGCATCCAAGGCGAAAGTTTGTTGGCGGGAAAGCCAACGGTTTTCGTGCGCACATCGTTCTGTAATTTAAGATGCACCTGGTGCGACACTAAATATTCTTATTGGGAAGGCGATGTCATGACCCTTCCCCAGATTCTTGAAAAAGTAAAAAGTTTTGGTGCAAAGTATGTCTGTGTGACGGGTGGAGAACCGCTCAGTCAGAAGAATACAATTCCTTTGATGCAGCAACTCCTTGCTGAGGGTTACACTGTTTCATTAG